>VFHG01000026.1 GCA_009392075.1 SAR202 cluster bacterium | reverse complement strand
GTGCATTGGGGCGTTAAGAAAGGCCGGTAGAAGCAGGGTCTACCTCGTTCATTCGCCTCGTGAAATAGCGGAATTGAGCTTGTTTAACACTCATACCTAAGTTAAACTGGTTGCAGTATTGCGATATTCGACGCACCAGGTTTGGCAATGATTCATGCCACCGAGTATCCAAAGAAGAACTAATGGCCACTCTGCTCGACAAACTTAATCCGGTTATCACCCGCTACCATGAGATTGAAGAATCCATGGGAGACCCTGAAGTTGCGGCCAATTTTGAAACTATTCAGCAGTTGGCCCGAGAGAGGGCTTCTTTAGAGTACCTGGTCAAGATTGGCGGCGAGTACAAAGATTTGCTCGAGGAGATCGAAGACTTAGAGTCTTTGATCAAAGACGGGTCGGAACCGGAACTGGTCGAGATGGCTAAAGAGGAAATAGAAGTAGCCAAGGCCAAGTTGGAAGAGTCGACTCAGACCCTTCGTTTGGCCCTGCTGCCTAAAAACCCCAACGACGAGCGTGACGTGATCCTGGAGATTAGGGCGGGCACCGGTGGCGCCGAAGCCGGCATCTTCGCCTCCGATCTCTACCGCGCCTACTCCCGTTACGCCGTAAACCAAGGCTGGAAGGTTGAAGTGATGGACTCCAACCCAACTGAGGTCGGCGGGTTCAACAAGATTGTTTTCGAGATACAGGGGAAAGACGTTTTCAGCCGCATGAAGTTCGAAAGTGGCGTCCACCGAGTCCAGCGTATCCCCAACACTGAAACGCAGGGACGGATCCACACTTCAACCGCCACTGTGGCCGTGTTGCCTGTGGTGGATGAAGTGGAATTAAAAGTCGACCCCAATGACCTACGTATAGACATCTTCCATGCCGGCGGCCACGGTGGCCAGAACGTTAATAAAGTCGCTACGGCGGTGCGCATCGTCCATGAACCGTCGGGGTTGACTGTAGTCTGCCAAGACGAACGTTCCCAGCACAAGAACAAGCAACGGGCCATGTCGATGCTACGGTCGCGGTTGTTCGAAGCCGAACAGATACGCAAGGACGCCGAGCTTAGCGAGACGCGCCGTTCCCAGGTTGGCGGGGCTGAGCGAGCGGAGAAGATCCGCACCTATAACTACCCCCAGGACCGTATTACCGACCACCGCAGCAATGCAAACTTCCATGATATTCCCCGGCGTATGGACGGCGGCCTCGAGGACATGTTCGATACGCTTCTCGCTTGGGACGAAGAACGACTGCTGGGCGAAGATTCCCTCTAACTACTCAACCTCGTTTCCAAATTGCTTCATCACACCTCAACGGACGCTCACCAAGTAGGAATTGCGTGCCCGGAAGACCCATTTGAACGGCTAGGATAGTAAGCTGACTGATGCCCATCCTCCGTACCGTCATTCAAGATACACACCAGAAACTGGAAGCGGCCGGCATCCCAGACGCCCGGTTGGAGGCGGAGGTGCTGGTGATGAACGTGATGCGAATGGCCCGGCAAAACATCTTCGGGGAGCAAGACACCGAGGTTTCCGACCAACAGCAAACCGCCTTAGACGAATTACTGGAGCGGCGGTACAACCGGGAGCCTTTGGCTTATCTCCTTGGCCAGCGGGAATTCTACGGCATCAATGTGATTCTCACGCCGGCCGTGCTGATACCGCGCGCCGAGACCGAGGGTCTGGTGGAGCATGCACTCTTCATGGCCCTGATGGGTATGGAGTCCACTGAGCTGATTATCGCCGATGTTGGAACCGGTAGCGGTGCCATCGCCATCAACCTGGCCATTCATCTGCCGGCGGCAAAAATCTTCGCTGTGGATGTGGCGGACGAGGTGCTAGATGTGGCCGCCTTCAACATCAGGGCCCACGGCGTGTCCGAACGGGTGACTCTGGGTATCGGCGATCTTCTCGAACCGGTGCCGGAACCGATTGATCTGATCGTGGCCAACTTGCCGTACATCCCCACCGATCGCATCTCCACCCTTCAGCCGGAAGTCCAGCAAGAACCGGCATTGGCGCTGGACGGCGGCCCCGACGGTCTGGACCTGATTCGCCGGCTATTGACCCAAGCGGAAAGTAAATTGAAAGACAGCGGAATCATCCTGTTAGAGATGGACCCGGACCAGATTTCCGTCGTCCAAGAATTGGCTCTACAGCACTTCCCCGAAGGCTCCACTTCTGTAGAACAAGACCTGGCCGGCATGGACCGCATCCTTACCATCTACCGGCAAGCGGCGGAGTAACAGACATTACTCATAATCCGGAATCACGTGGTTCCCGTGAACCGGACCTGCCACAGCCGCCAGGATCGAATCGATTGAGTTAGGGCGTGGAATTATTGGGGCGTAACCCATGTTGTATGGGTCTCGGAAATAGTTTGCGTACCTCTCCAAATACATCATCTGATTCATTATGGCGAGAGCCCTATCGTCATCTCTCTGTGCCAAAGCCCTGTAGGCCGTAATATCCGCCTGAAATTGGACGATATATCCTTCCACGTTTCAGAACCAAGTCGCAGCACCACTAATGTATGCTGGCCTGTAGTGGCTCGCGTTACTTGAAGAAACAAGGCAATTTATCATTCTAGTACCTATGAAACTTAAGTTCTGCGCATCCTCTGTTAGGTCATTGATTTCAGTGGTCACCCCCATTAAATGATCCAGGTTCATAGTGACCTCCGACGAAAGCGTCTCCTATCACTAGCAAATTATGAATGAATTCTACCGCGCTGTTATAAAGATTTTGAGCATCATTTACCAGAATTATCCTTTCATTCCTGTTCTTCAGACTAGGGTTTAATAAAAGGCTATTTGTTGCAATAAATACAGCCAAATCAGTTAATTATGCCAAAGAGCGCTAGTTCGAAACGATTATGCAACTAAAGTATCAGGAGCACCTGAAAGGATTGGAGTGACGCATCGAATATTGATTGGGCAAAAAACAATCAGTGGAAGGACGAACGTCAATAGAGTAAGCCAGCGATTGCCTGCAGAATAAAAGCCTAAGGTGTAGAGATAATAAGGCTTGAGTCTAGATTCCCGAGATTTCCAATGTGGAAACCACGCCTGACTCAATGTCTGCCACCCTTATGGCGTTGTTGTTGGTGTCGGCTATGTACATGTTGCCGTTTGCGAAACTGATGCCGCTAGGTTCCGAGAATTGGGCCTGTTCCGCAGCGCCGTCCACATGACCGGCAGCGCCGTTGCCAAGGACGGTGAATGCGCTCCTCATGGCCGGTAGTACCCGCTTGACCTTGTGATTGTAAGTGTCTGTGATGTACAGCACACCGTCGTAATGAGTGATACCGATGGGGTGTTGCAGGCGGACGTGGTGGTCTGATCCGTCAACATCTCCGAACACGAAAAGGTCCAGGCCCACGATCGTTCGGACATTGCCTTCCGGGTCGATGTCCGCCGAACGCACTGAACTGGTCTCGCTGTCGGCGAAGAATAGCTTGGTCCCGTCGGTGGTGATACCGCATGGCTGGGCCAGTTCCGCAGTGCCCAGTGGCCCGTCGGTGATGGCTTCCCCGCCGGTGCCGGCAAACGGGCCGATCATGCCGTCCTTCAGGTCCATTGACCATAGCTGGTGGATACCGGCCATGGCGATGTAAAGAGTCCCCTCTTGATGCACCAGATCAAAGGGAGAAACGAGGGCCATCGACGGCCCGTGGCCCCGCTCTTCTTTGGTGTGACCCTGCTCGCCCGTGCCGGCGATCGTGCTCACCGTGCTTGAACTCAGGTCTACCCGGCGAATCGCATGGTTTTCAGTGTCGGCTACGTAAAGCGTCTCGCTGTCCAGCGCCATTCCTTGCAGATGGTTGAATGCGGACTTAGCCAACTCGCCATCGGCCAGGCCTTCTTCTCCGCTGCCAATGACTTGCTTCACGCTACCGTCCAGCGCCGTCACAACGATGCGGTTGTGGTTGGTGTCGGCTATAAACAGCCTATTTCCGGGCCCATCAGCCAACACCTTGCCCGGGAAACTGAGGGTGGTCACCTCTGTCTGTTGGAATTTGGATGGCAGGGGCTTGTGGTCCAAAGTCCCATCCGAATCGTATTCAGCCACCATCTGGCTGATCAGCCCGTCAAAGGCTTCGAAGGACATCTCACCTTCATGTTTGCCGACGACATTGCCCACAGGGTCGATGAACATCAAAGTGGGCCAGGCCCGGCAGGAGTATTGCTGCCAGACTTGAAACTGACCGTCGTTGATCACCGGGTGCTCAAGTTGGTAACGGCGAACGGCCTTGTCCAGGTTATAGGTGTCTTTCTCGTTGGGGAACTTTGCCGAATGGACGCCGATCACGGCCAATTCGCCGGCGTATTTCTTTTCCAGTCTCCGCAACTGCGGGAATATATGGGCGCAGTTGATTCAACAGTAGGTCCAGAAATCCAGGATGATGATTTTTCCCCGGAGCTCCTGCATGGTCAACGGGCGGTCCGAGTTAATCCACTCCAATCCTTGGGGGAATTCAGGCGCGGCCAGTTTACCGGTGAATTGGCGGCTGCTCATGGCGTCTCCGAAATTTCAACCGGCCGGCGGCCCTAAAATCTAGGCACCGGCCGGTAAAGCTATTGTAAGTTTGAAGATCTAAAGCTTAAGGGCCTGGAGCCGGCTCAAAAGCCAAGGTGGCGTAGCGCATGAATATGGTGCCCACTGGGGCGCCCAGGGGCGCATTAGCCACCAGAACTGCGATGGAATGCTCCGTTCCGGGGATTGCTGGGTCTTCGATCAGAACCCGTTTGGGGGTGTTGTTTCCCGTTACTACCCACTTGTCGCGGTCGATATTGCCGTCTACGTAGACCTCACCGTAGTTATCTACGTTGGTCTCGAACCAGACCCGGCCTCCGCCAATCTTCTCACCTTTGACCTCGTCGGGGATCGTGACCTTGATTCGGTACCAGGCGAAGGTGAACCCAACGGAGCGGTGCTTCTGGATATCGGAGTCATGCTCCCATCCGGAGTCGTCGTAGTCGGGTAGCCTGGCGGGGCTGTCCCCCATCTCGGCGATCAGGCCTTGGTTCGGCTCGCCTGGGACCAGGCCAGGGGCGATTTTCCAGCCGTCAGATTTCACGACCGCCCTGTCTTTCTCTAATTCCAAGTCCAATGATACTCG
This sequence comes from SAR202 cluster bacterium, assembly GCA_009392075.1. The sequence goes on along the minus strand of VFHG01000026.1, from coordinate 1,608 downwards.
GGGCATGTTTACTCTTACCTCTGGGTGATATCTGGTTGTGTTATTCGCAGGCCGGACCGTCGTAGCCGGAAGCAGGCGGTCCGCATAGGTGTGCGCCAAAAAAGTCCAGTGTGCGGGGCCAGGACATTTCAGCGGCGACCTGTTGGTAGCGCGGAGGGTTGGCCGGGTTCATGAAGGCATGGTTGGCCCCTGGATACGTATAGAACTGGTGGGGGACGCTGTTGGCGGATAGTTCTCTGTCCATCACCAGCATGTCGGCCTGTGACGGGTTTTCGTCGATCTCGCCAAAGTGGAACAGGACTGGGCACTTTATTCCGGATGTGAGAGCGAATGGAGGTTCGGTGGCGTCGCCCCAGGGGATCATTATATTGCCGCCATAATACGGCACGACTGCTTTGATGATTGGGTTGGTGGCGGCGGCCAACCAGGCGACCCGGCCCCCCATGCAAAACCCAGTGACTCCGATGTGCTCCGAGTCTATGGACGAATGATTAACCAGGTAATCAACAGTGGCGTTGATGTCGTCGATGATCAGCGGGTCGTTCAGTTGGTCGCGTTTGGACTTCCCGGTGCTCTCCACCATCTCATCGGTGATCCGGTGGAACAGGTCGGGAGCAACGGCGGCGTAGCCGGCAACAGCCAACTTATCGGCCATGTCCTGGATGAATTTGTCCACGCCGCTGGCGTGCTGGGCGACCACCACGGCCGGAAACAAACCGTCGCCGTCGGGCACACTGGCATAAATGTCCATGTCCGCTCCATTCACATTCACCTTTTCCCAAAATGACGGCATACAATCCCTCTTAGTTCAGATTTGCCATTGCCAGGAATAGCGCTACTTCAGCTGTTCATTGAAAAAGTCGATAGTCCTGGGCCAGGCCGCCGCGGCCGAAGCCTCATGGTAACGGTCCGGGTTTGTGTAATCCATGAAGGCGTGACCGGCGCCGTCATAGGTATGGAACTCGAAGTCCTTGCCCAGGCGCTTGAGTTCCGCATCAAATGTGTCCCGGTCAGCCACGGACGGGTTTCCGTCTTCGGCGCCGAAGTGGAAGAGCATGGGGCAGTTGATGTTGTTGGCCATGGAGAACGGGGTGTCTCCCAGTCCCCAGTTGCCCATTATGTTTCCGCCGTAGAACGGCACCGTGCACTTGAAGATCTGGTTGCTGGCGGCCATCAGCCAAGCGATGCGCCCGCCCATGCAGAAGCCTGTTACTCCGATGCGGTCGTTGTCAATGGCAGAGTTGGCTGTGAGGAAGTCTACCGCGGCGTTCATGTCGGCGATGATGTCCGCATCTTTCAGGTGGCCTAGCCGGTCCAAGCGGGGTCCGTCCATGACCTCTTTGGAGAAGCGGTGGAACAGGTCCGGCACCACGGCCACGAAGCCTGCCTCGGACAATTGGTCGGCCATCTTACGGTCGAAATCGTCCAGTCCGCCTACGTGGAAGGCGATCACTACGGCGGGATGTGGGCCAGAGCCGTCTGGGAGGGCAGCGTACATATCCATTTCGCTGCCGCCAACCGTCAGTTTGTCAGTAAAGCTAGGCATGGTGAATCACCTCTAATTCGTGCAGTTGGATTTGGATTAAAAAATTCAAACAGGTTCGTTCG
>VFHG01000025.1 GCA_009392075.1 SAR202 cluster bacterium | reverse complement strand
TGAAGTCCTTCAAGATGTTCATGACCTACAAGAAGCGGCCGGGTCGCATGTGCGACGACGACTACATCTGCAACGCCATGGACATGGTGGCCAAGGGCGGCGGCGTGCTGCAACTCCACTGCGAGAGCGGCAACATCATCGAATACTTAGAGAATAAGCTGATCGCGGAGGGTCACACCCACCCGACGGACTTCCCCACGGCCTGCCCCGATTGGGCCGAGGAAGAGGCGATCAACCGGGCGATCAAGATGGGCGCCGCCACCGGCTGCCCCACCTACGTGGTGCACCTGAGCACTCAACTGGGTCTGGAGCGAATCAAACTAGCCCAAGCACAAGGTCAGAAGATCTGGACTGAGACTTGCCCGCAGTACCTGCTGTTGTCGGACGCCGAGATGTCAAAATTTGGACCATTGGCCAAGATAGGGCCTCCCCTTCGGCCTGAGGACGGGCCGGACCGCGACGCCCTATGGAGCGGCCTGAGACAGGGACAGATATCGTTGGTTGGCAGCGATCATTCTCCCCACCCCGAAGAGTTGAAAAAGCCTGGGTGGGACAACATATTCGTGGACTCAACCGGGGCATCAGTGCCATTCGGCTCCCCTGGAATTGAGACCGTGGCCCCGTTGATGTACAGCGAGGGCGTGGTCAAACGGGGCTTCCCCATCTGGTGGCTGGCCAGGGTGATGTCAGAGAACCCGGCCCGCATCTTTGGACTGTACCCCCGCAAAGGCGTGATCCAGGCTGGGTCCGACGCCGACCTGCTGATCCTCGACCCCGGAGCCGACCGTGTGGTGACAGCCAAAGACCATCACAGCAAGGCCGGCTACACGTTGTTCGAAGGCTGGAAGGTGAGCGGCCGGCCGTGGATGACCCTGCTACGGGGACAGGTCTTGCTGAACCAAGGCCAGTTGGAGCAGAAACCGGGCTACGGCAAGTTCCTGGCCTGCGAGGGCCCCACCACACCCCTGGGGGGGCCGGTGGACTAGGCAAGGCAAACTAGTCGCGATGCTACCTGGTGGCGAAGATTCTGATTTATCCTGATGGCGGAAATGCGTAGGGGCGGGTTTCTAACCCGCCCTGTTGAGAAGCGCGATTTCGAAGAACAACGAAGGTATGAATGTGGGTTGACTGATCAGCTGTGATGTCGCCAACCCCCTACAATCATCATCGTTACACCAAAACAAAAGGGGCGCGGCTGTTTTAGCCCCGCTCTTTTTTGCTCATATTTTCCCTTAGGCTACAGGCGCCTCTTGGAAATTGGGCATTACTTCTTTGGCGAACAATTCTATGGACCGAAGGACCTTCTCGTGGGGAAGGCCGGGGAACCCGAAGTTGCCAAAAACATGGTTGATTCCTGCTTCCTGGGTTGCTTTTAGGCGCTCGGCGACCACCTCCGGCGTTCCCACCAAGGGCGGCAGGCCAGCGTGGCCAGGGTCATCGCGGCGGTCTCGGTCGTTCTGTCGGTTCGCCCAATGCTCGTAACCCGGAGGCACGTTGCCATTCTTATCGATGGGCATACCGATGGCGCCGTTGTTGCCCTGGGAATTCAAGATTCGGGAAGAGAAATTCTGCAGCTCCTGAGCGTCGCGCTCCGCTTCTTCCTGAGTCGGGGCAACGTAGATGCCTTTGGCCATGGGAGGGTCGAGGTGCCCATGGGGATGGCCGTATTCCTCCATCTTTTCCCGCCAAGCCTGGATCACCTGTGGGGCCTGTCCCAGGATATCCGTGGGACCGCCAGCGATGACCTGAATCTGGTTCTTGGCCGCGAAGTCGATGCTTGCGGGTGAGGTGCTCACAGCCTGGAACAGCGGTGGGTGGGGTTGCTGCAAAGGCTTGGGCAGGACCCAGAGGTTTTCAACATCGGTGAACTTGCCGTGGTAGGTCAGAGTCTCTTCGGTCCAGGCCTTTTTGATGACATCAACAGCCTCATAGAACCGCTCGCGGCTGGTGTTGATGTCAACGCCGAGACCGTCGAATTCCTGTCGTTGGTAGCCGGAACCGATGCCGAGGTTGAGGCGTCCACCGCTGACGACGTCGATCATCGCAGCTTCTTCCGCCACCAGGATGGGGTTGTGCAAGGGCAGCACCACTACGGCGGTGCCGATTCGGATGTTCTTGGTGCGGCCGGCGACCATACCGGCGAAAGACCAGATGCCTGATAGCAGTCCGTGGCGAGAGAAGCTGTGCTCGCCCAACCAGACTTCATCGACGCCCAGCCGGTCGGCCAATTCAATCTGCTCTATCGCCTCGTCGAGGGATTGTTGCTGGCCTTTGCTTTCGTGCCAAGGAACGATAGTGAAGATTCCAAATTTCATCGGTGGATCTCCTTTCTTCCGTTGTGATTTGCCGGATCCGGGCCGAGCAGCAGGTACTCCGCGCGTTGGGTCAAGGATACACCTGCATAGGCGTGGGGGACAAGAATCTGATTTGGCCGGTGGGAGTTAAGCCGATGATACCCGAGTTTCTCCCCGTAGGGGAATCTTAGCCTCGGACGACCAACCCAATACTCCGGCTACAAAGTGGAAAACGGCGTAGGTTTCCAGACCAAATGGGAGGTACCCGCCGTACCCGAGCAACGGCATCTCGAAGATCCGGGCGAAGTCCAGGTAGCCGATGTTGTATTCCCAAGTCACCGAAGCATCCCTGTTCCACATCTCCCAGAAGAACCCGCAGACCAGCGCTCCGAGGGCGAATGCGACGACTATCCGGTAATCGCCCTCCCTCATCTGCGAGATGATGCTGGGTCTGCCGGCTAGGCTGTTGATGGGGTCAAATATTAAGAAAAGTGACAGCCAAGTCAGGGGGAATAGATACGTTGGCCATATAAGCATCGCGGCCAAGGACACCACGCCAAAAATGCTGGTGAAAATCATCTGCCGCTTACTCAGCACGAAGGCTCGAAGCCGGGCAAACCGCTCAATGAAACCGAACGACCCAATCAACTCAGAGACTTCAAACACCACCGGAATGACCGTCGAATACGAAAGCGTCGCCTCGAAATAGGAGATAAGGCCTTCGTCAGTTTTCGTGCCAACATAGATCCAGTTTTGGGTGATCTGGTTGATGCCTTCAAACAGCCACCAATAGGGCAGAATGAACATCACCGCCATGATCTTGGGGCTGCGTGCTAAGAGCGACGTGCCCGTTCGGCGGAGAACAAGTCCGTCGACAACAAGGATGAACCCCAACCATAGCGGAAAGAAGACGTTCTGCGTGATCTGCTGCGACAGCGGCCAGGCAATGGCGATCAGGAGCAGTCCAAGCAATCCTCGGTAGGGCAAAAAATAACGCCGCAACGGCTTTTCCCTGAGGGGGATGCGCCGCACGGGCAACCGCTCATCGTGGAAGATCACCAGATCTTCCAGTGATGCTTTTACGCTTAAATAGTTAAGCACCAATCAAATCTCTCACAATGCCAGTGAAAGGGCAATCCACTTCAACCACAGATCGAAAGCTGATCCGCTAGGCCCTTAAATATTGGGCCTTCGAGTAAGCCAATCGGAGTTCTGTTCGTAGGCATGTCCGGCACGTAAAACCGTGTTCTCATCAAATGGCCTCCCGGCGATCTGAAGGCCGATGGGCAGGCCGGTCTCCGTAAAGCCGCAGGGCACGCTCAGCGCGGGTACGTTGGCCAAGCTAAATGTGGTAGCCAATAGCCAGGGTATCCGCGTGGTTGCTTTCTTGCTATCGATGACCGGGTCGGGCCCTAGCAGTTGCGCTGCAACCCCGGTGGTCGGACACAGCAGCAGGTCAACGTTACCCAAAGCCGCCAAAACCTGGTCTCGGATGAGCGCTCTCAGGCGCAGGCCTTTATAGAAATACGATGCAGGCATGATGCTGCCCACCAAGTAGCTAATGCGGTTGTCATGGGCGATCTCTTTGGGTCGGTCGCGCAGTAAGTCTTGATAGGTGACTGGGGCTTCGACCCTTATGGCGCCGTTGATCGCGCCTGCATTTGCGGCCAGAGGGATGGAAATCTCTTCAACCTGCGCGCCCAACTCTTTCAATGCAGCGCCAGCATCCAGGACCGACTGCCTGACCTCTTCTTCAACCAGGTCGGTATAGACGAGCTCGCGGACGATCCCGACTCGCAGGCCCTTGATGTCGCCGGTCAATGCGGCTTGGTAGTCGGGCACCGGCTCGTTGCTGCTGACACGGTCTTTGGGGTCGTGGCCTGCAATGGCCGCCAGGGTAATCGCGCAGTCTTCCACAGTGCGCCCCAGGGGACCGACGGTGTCCATGGAGCGGACGCCGGGCATCACCCCGTAGCGGCTGACCCTGCCCCAGGTGGGCCGGATGCCCGCCAGGCCGCACCAGGAGGCCGGGAACCGCACAGAACCGCCGGTGTCCTCACCGAGGGCCACAGCGCAAAGAAAGCCCGCCGTTGCCGCGCCTGAGCCGCTGCTGGAACCTCCGGTGGAACGTTCCAGGTCCCATGGATTGCGCGGCGGGTCAAACTGGTGGGACAGACCCGATGTGGCAAACTCGGTCATGTTGAGTTTGCCCAGCATCACGGCCCCGGCCGTTTTCAGATTGGAAACGACCGTGGCATCGACAGTGGGGACGAAATCTTTGAAAACCAGGGACCCACCGGTGGTCACTATGCCTTGGGTGTAGATCTGGTCTTTGAGCGCTACCGGTACGCCATGCATCGGGCCACGGGAGTTGCCTTGGGCGATCTCTTGTTCAGCCCGCTTTGCAGCATCCAGGGCCGCATCGGCCGTCACGGTTACAAAGGCGTGGAGCTTGCCGTCCAAAGACTCGATACGTTCCAAGTAAGCCTCGGTCGCTTCCACGGGAGAAACTTCCTTGGCGGCCATCAGTCTAGATAGTTCCGAAGCGCTGACAAAAGGTAGATCAGATTTGTTCATGGCGATCGTCCAGGGCGCCGCGTCGGGCGCGATATTCAGAGAATCATGGGCAGGGCTGCTGGGCGGTCGATCAGGACTCGGGCGAAGGGGCACCCGTCCCCCACGGTATAATACTCCAACTCTCAGGCCCTGTTACGGGCAATCGGTGAAAATTAACGACGGTTGGGAAGAATAAAATGCCAGACGCAACAGTAAAATTTGAGGGCGCCCGCTTCATCATCACAATGGACCTTCAGCGGCGGATCATCGCCGACGGCTCCCTGATCGTACAGGGTCAAAATATAATCCAGGTCGGCAAGGCGGCGGAGTTAGCGGGGGTTGGGGCGGACCGGGTGATCGATGCCTCGGACATGGTAATCACGCCGGGGTTCTGCAACGGGCACATGCACATCAGCTACGCCCATGCCACTCGGGGCATCTTCCCCGACGACCTGGGTTCGGCCTACCTGCCCAACGTGTTCAAACTACAGCAAGTTTGCGACGCACCGCGCCCAACTTGCTGCGGAGACTGCTTCCCAGTCCCTCCGGCAGGGGCGGCCGCGCTTCTGTGGCAGATTCTCTCATCTCATTTTAGTTCAGACACTTTGCGCACGATCCACTCAATCGTGATCAGGAGGACGAGGAGGGCAAAAATCAGGGGCGAGGACCAGAGATCGACTTCCCGCAAGCTGGTCAGCCAGGCGCTCCGATTGGTGACTGCCGCGGGCAACTGC
>VFHG01000024.1 GCA_009392075.1 SAR202 cluster bacterium | reverse complement strand
CAATTTCGGGTCCAGATCGTTCTGCGAAGTGAAACAGCAGTGAGAATATCCGGGGCTGGACCAGAAGATTCTTACGGCATCCCTGGGTAAAGTGCCGTCTTCGGCCATGGTCTCCATAACCCGTTGGCTGACCGCACCGGCGTCGAACTCTCCGCTGGCAACTCGTTCAACAACGTCGCGCTCGTCAGATTTGGAATCAGGCTGGCGGTCATCGTAGAAACTGTTGGCGGAAAGGTCTTTGCTGGGGTTTATTCCCGAGTCCTTCAGGAAAGAAAAGGCCAAGAGACCCGCCTGCACCGAAGACCTCCAGCCAAAGGCGAAGCTTCTATCTTTAAGGTCTTCCATGGTATCAATGCCAGAGTCAGCGTGGGTGATGAAATGGGTGGTGAAGTTAATGTCCGCATCCCGCATGGCGATGACCCGGACGCCGTTGGCCGCCAGCCGTTTGATCTTTACGTAGCTCAGGGGCCCGTTCCAGGCCAGGTCAATCTCGCCTTTTACGAAGGCGTCTACCATGTTGTCGTACCCGGAATACAGGACCCATTCGAGGTCGATACCCCGCCGCCGGAACAACTTCTCAAGACCCTCAAAGACTTCCATGTGGTTGGCTGTAGCGGTGCCGCCTAATCTGACCATGTCGGACCTCTCATTGGGGCGATTGGGAACCACTGGAAGTGTTGAAGAATTATAGCAGCAATCAATTCGCTCTGGCCGTTGGGTATTAACCAGCTTTTCTGGCCCGAGTAAAACCGCGTCTCGAAAGCCAACTCCCTGCAGTCTAGAAGACCATTCCGGTCTGTCTACAGGTTCGTTTTTTGCGCGTGGTGAGGACCAGGTATTAGTACGTAGTCCTCCTCTGTTTTTTCGTTCGGCGGACCCCTCTCTAAAAACGCAACCTCACTGATAACGTGCTCTCCTCTCGCACCTACGTTTGGGCCGCGCCAAATCGAAGAGGAGGAAAGCGTGAACGAATTAAATAGCCGGCGCCTAACAACAAACCGGACAATTATAAGGAACTAAAAATGCAAAACACTAACGTGACGACACAATTGAATACTGGGATCCTGCCAACCAAAAAATCCATGTGATTCCTGCCGGCCTGCTGCTCGTCGGGGTGTTGGCAATGACCGCCACATTTAGCTCGGTCTCAGCGGACGCAGGGGCCGTCCATAAGTCCGCGGGCTCCTATACCGTTGCTCCCCCGGTCTTGTCGGGCCCGCCAACGACGGAAAACGGCGTGACGTTCATCGCAGGTACTGTAGACGTGACAACGATTGGTGCCCAGACGGGGGTCGCGGCAGTGGATTTCTCTTGCCCCCAAGGCACAGGCGCCAGAGGGGTCAACGAATGCAAAGGGTCGTTCCTCTTCGACGGCACCATCCACGGCAACACCGGCACCTACAGGGCGGATATGTTTGACTGGATCGCCGGTAGCGAGGATGCCTTCACTTCCGCCAAATTCCAAATGGTGAGGGGGAGCGGGACCGGTGGATTCTCTAACCTCATCACGATTGGAGGAGACCACCTCCGCGACGAAGCTGGGGGAACTATCACAATCGAAAAGTTGGTCGCCGAACTCAATCTCAGAGCCACGTCTAAGTAGGCCACAGTCAAAAATTCACAAACAAACACTAAATGAGTGGGTAGGATAACCCGTCTCCTCATCCGGGTTGTCACCAAAATTCGAGGAGCCATTCTGGTTGCACGGGGTGGCTCTTTCGTTTCCTATAACCGAAGCTTTAGCTCAGACTTTAGACAACGCTGGCGATGGCGTGGTCCAGTATATCGGCCGCTTCATCCAGTTGGGCTTCCGTGGTGGTAAACGGCGGCACGAACCGGAACACGGAGCCTTTCCGGCGCACGCTCAAGATCAATCCATCCTCCAGGCATTGCCGCCCGATGGCCCGCCCTTCGTCAAAGGCCGGCTCGCGGGTGACCCGATCGGTCACAAGCTCGATCCCTTGCAGCAGGCCGCGGCCTCGGATATCTCCTATGATGTGATGCTTCTGAGCCAGCCGGTTCATATGCTCCCGCCAGTAGGCGCCGATGCGCTGCGAGACATCAACCAGCATCTCCTCTAAGACGATGTCTATGCTTGCGATGGCGGCGTTGCACGGCAGAGGATCGTTGGAATGAGAGTGCCCCACCACCAACCCGGAGGCCGAGACTTTCTCCTCTATCTCATCAGTGGTGACTGTAGCGCTGATGGACACGCCTCCTCCGAAATGCTTGGATATGGTGAAGATATCGGGAACAACACCTTCGTGTTCAAAACCCCACATCGAGCCCAGCTTGGCCAGGCCGGTCTGGGCTTCATCCACGATCAACAAGGCGCCTCGCTCTTCGCATCGGCGCTTCAGTTCCTGTAGCCATCCTTCGGGCAGGTCTATGACGCCGCCGGCGCTAAACAGAGGTTCGGTAATCACGCCCGCCAACTGGCCGTCTGCCTGGGCGTCCAGAAGGTCAAAACTAGTATTTAGGCAGGTGTAGTTGCAGCCGCCCCGGTCCTTGCAGTACTCGCAGCGGTATTCGTACGGCGCCAGGATGGGGTAGTGACCCGGAGCGTAAGGGCCGTAGCCCTCATGCCATCCGGAGAAGGTCACGGCCCGGGTGGAATCGTTCATGCCATGGAAACTGACCGCCGGGCTGGCGATCTCATACCCCCCGGTGAACCGCTTGGCAATGGCCATAGCCGCTTCGTTGGAGTCGCTTCCAGACGTTAGGAACATGGACCGGTCCATGCCCTCCGGAGTGATCTCAGCCAGGCGGCCAGCCAGGATGATCTCCCGGTCGTTGAACATGCTCATGTGGCTATGGATCAACGTCTCGCCGCTTTCATGAAGCGCCTGCACGATGCGGGGATGGTTGTGGCCCAGGGCGCCGCACATCTGACCAGAGTTGAAGTCCAAGTACTCTTTCCCATTCACATCCCGGACAACTGAGCCTCGACCCCAGACCATGATTGGCCCGGCGACTGTGTTGGAGTCGATCCGGCTCCTGAAACTGTACTTGCGGGCGATCTCCAGAAGCTCGGCTTCAGTGAGTTTTTGGGTCATAAGACCACCTATTTCTTAAACTCGGGCATCACTTCTTTGCCGAACCGCTCAAGCTGCTCCAGGATAACGTTCTGGGGCGTGCCGATGACCGATCCAACGTTAACTTGCTCCAGTCCGGGATATCGGGTTTGCACGTCGAGGAGTTTGTCGGTGACCATCTCCGAGGGTCCGCAGAGCCACGAACCAGCCTTAACGCCCTCTTCCAACGTCGGCAGTTGAGCAGACCTGGCTTTTGAGGAGCCCTGGGCTAAGGCCGCCATCTGGTCATCGGACAGTCCTCGGACAAATCCAAGAGGAGCAAACATCTTCATGTTCTCTTCGAAGAACTGTGTGGCCTCTTTGATCGCCTGGTCTTCTGTATCGGCTATCTGGATGCTATATCCAATTATCAGGTCGGTACCCAACTCGGTCTCCCGGCCGTGCGTTGCTAGGGTATCGCGCCACTGGGTAATAACCTGGTCTTGCGCCCCGCCTGCTGCGGCGCCGCCGCCGATGATGCCCTTGATACCGTGTTTCGCCATGAAATCCATGGCTCTTTGGCTGGCGCTAACGATCGGCTGATATGTTTCCACCGGCAAAGTGCGCGGGCGCGGTACCAGTGTTATTTCCTTCAAGGTATAGCCGCGGTAGGGCACCTCAGGGGGCAGATCATAGAATTTGCCTTTGTATGAGAAAGACTCCTCATTGAAGGCCTTCATGATTATCTCGACCTGTTCTTCGAACATTTCCCTGTTGGCATCGTTATCGGTAACAGTGCTGGGCACTCCAAAGGTGTCCACTTCTCGTGAGTGATAACCCCGTCCCACACCGAAGATCACCCGCCCTCCAGTTAGGATGTCGGCGGTGGCGTAGTCTTCGGCCAAGCGTAACGGATGCCACATTGGATTGACGTTGAACCCACAGCCAAACTTCAAATTCTTGGTCAAGTTGGCAAGATGGACGTACATCATCAATAGATTGGGGATGCACTCGTAGCCTTCGTGCTGGAAGTGGTGCTCGGCAGACCAGAAGGTGTCGTAGCCCAGGTCTTCCATCTTAAGCACGATCGCTTCGGCCTTATCGAAAACCCCGGCGAGCCTTTCGTCGGTTAGGCGCCGTTCATTGACGGGCGTTGCGTCGAAGCCCAGGTCCTCGAAGTCCACGTGTCCTGCGAATAGACTTCCGAATTTGGTTATCATCCTTCCCTCTTTACTTTTTCGACTTTGCCTTTCGTACTGTAGGTGTTTCTGTGCCCATTTTAAGCAGGCACGATTTATTGTCAACCGGAGGCTGTATCACGCCGGTGACCGGTCACATCCGGTTTTGATTCGTACTCACACAAAAGTCACCAGCTAAATCAACCGAGTTTTTGTTAGAATTTACCCGTAGAATGCCAAAGGGTGCGCCTTGATCAAAATCCTCGCACCGGCAAACACGAATCATGGCTAAAATCAATACAGGACGCAAGATACTGATAGTAGACGATGAATCGGAGTCGGCCATTCTCCGTGCTGTCAGACGCCGGCTTGATGAGGAGGGCTGGGAGACCGTGGTGGTCCAGCCCGAATCCGGATATTCAGTAGGCGCAGAATTTGAGGCGGCCGCCCTTTGGTCGATAGAACAGGATTTACCGGACGCAGTATTACTAGATGTCCGGTTCGGTGAGCACCGTGACGATCAGTTTCGGGGGCTCGGTATCCTGGGCGAAGTTGTGGAGCGGTGGCCCAAACTCCCGATTTTGATGTTCACCCAATACGCCCAGGGGCCCGACCGTGAGACCGCCGTCCGCGGCTCTTTGAAATGGGACTCCCCAGTCGATTTCATAGACAAATTGGCCAGCCCAGACGAAGTAGTGTTGCGGCTCAGGCGCCTGATTGGCACCGCTCCTGAGTCCATACCGATAGGGCCTCAGATATTGGTGGACGTCGGCTCCCGGCTGGTCTATATCGGGTCCGGCGACAACCGTGAGCCGGCGTTGGACATCCAAGGCATGAAATTTGAGATATTCTGCGAACTAGCCACCTCCTGGTATCGCAGCCCAGGTGAATTAGTGGCTTTTGCACGCCTAGAACGTTACTCTGAAGGGGAAGACCCGCGGGCTTCGTTGCGGGTGAGGATCCGAGAGATCAAGGACGCTATCGGCAAGGCCATGAACACCCGGTTCGGCCCGTCTGAACTGATTTTAAACGTCAGGGACCAGGGATACCGGCTGGTGCCGCCCAAGCCATGAACAGACTGTTCACATCGATCAAGATCAGCGGTGGGGTTATCGCCCTCGGCGGCATCCTATGTCTTATCCTTGCACCGCTCATCGGGGACAATCTCTCCGACTCCCTCTGGGTGCTTGAGCCTCTGACTTACGTCGGCGGCGCGCTCCTCATAGCAGGGCTGGGAGTGGCTGTGGCATCTTATGCGGGCGCCGAATGGCAAAGCCGCTCTCTGAATGGGCCCAACGGCCATCAGGTTGGCAACAGTTGGAGCGAGACCACTCTCCAGTATTTCCAGCTTTT
>VFHG01000023.1 GCA_009392075.1 SAR202 cluster bacterium | reverse complement strand
GTCCTTTGGAGGAGAAGATCGCCCTGTTCTGGCACGGTCTGTTTGCCACCGCCTACGGCAAGTTGAACCACGCCAAGGGTGTGGTCAACCAGACCGACACCTTTAGGCGCCACGGCCTGGGTTCCTTCCACAATATATTGATGGAACTGTCCCGCGACCCGGCCATGATCTTCTGGCTGGACAACAAGGACAACCACAAAGACGCCCCCAACGAGAACTACGGCCGGGAACTGCTGGAGCTCTTCTCCATGGGCATCGGCAACTACACCGAAGACGACGTCAAGAACTGCGCCAGGGCCTTCACCGGCTGGACCATCGCCAACGACGAATACATGAGCGTCCGGGCGTCCCGTGACTCGATCTGGCCCTCCGGCCGCATCGACTGGCAATTCGAGTACCGGCCCGAGGACCACGACGACACCGAGAAGAAATTCCTGGGCCGCACCGGAAACTTCAACGGCGAAGACATCATCGACATTATCGCGATGCGCCCGGCCACCAGTTGGTTCATCGCCGGCAAGCTTTACAACTACTTCGTATCCGACACTCCCAATGAAGAAGCGATCGCTTTCCTGGCCGAGGAGTACCGCAAGTCCAGCGGCGACATCCGCTCCATGCTGCGGGCCTTATTCTTGTCGGACTACTTCAAGTCGGAAGACGTCTGGTATTCCAGAGTCAAGAGCCCGGCCGAGTTGGTAGTCGGCACTGCGCGGTTGGCCGGCGGCTACCAATCCCCCCGGTGGGACATCACGAACCTAGCCAGTGACGCCAATTTCATGGGCCAAGAGATCCTGAACCCTCCCACAGTTGAAGGTTGGCATACCGGCACCGAATGGGTGGACACCGGCACTTTGGTTGAGCGGGTCAACTCCTCGGCGCTGGTGATCGGAGACACCGTTCAGCCAGGGGTCCAGGCCATGATCCAGCGGCTGAAAGGCGGTCAGAACAGCTACCAACCAGCCGAGTTGGTGGACGAGTGCTTGCTGCTGCTCGGCGGTCTCAGTGTGTCTGACAGCACGCACGACCGGCTTGTCGAGTTCGCCGCCACATGGGGTGAGGTGAGTTTCACACCAGAAGACGCCGCGTCCTGCTCGGAACAGCAGGTGATAGAGCTGCTACAGGTAATCCTAGCCACCCGCGAATACCAGATGGCATGACCCTTCGTCAGCAGATACCTACGGGTTACGATTGATATCCCCCTCAAGCAACCGTTCTTGTAGTCACCCCGAGTGGAACGATGAGTCTCATTGCTTTGATGGAACGAGACTTCACCGCAGAAAGAGATTCCTCGGCTAGCGCCTTGGAATGACAGAGAAGCTGTGGCGAATCACAGTTAATTCGCGATCGAGAGCATTAAATGACCACCACCAAAACTTTCACATACAGCCACACCATCGGCTTTCTGGCCGCCACCGGGAGGGGGTTCACCAATCCAGTGGACATGGCGATCAATTCCCAGGGCGTTCTCTATGTTTTGAACCGGGCCGGGCCTGAAACCTCTGTCCGGCTGCCTTCTAAGCGGGTAACCATGTGCACCGTCGACGAACAGTGGCTGGGCGAGTGGGGCACCGGCGGACACGGGGACGGAGAGTTCTGGTGGCCCAGCTCCATCGCTATTGACGGCCAGGACTGGGTCTACATCGCGGACGAAGGGCTGCAGCGGGTCTCCATCTTCGACAAGGACGGGACCTTTCTAAGCCAATGGGGTGTTAAAGGCACGGAAGATGGACAGCTTGAATACCCTTCCAGCATAGCCTTCGACAGTGAGGAAAACTTGTGGCTGACCGATAGCGGCAACCACCGGGTGCAGAAGTTCACCAAAGACGGGAAGTTCATCTCCGCCTGGGGAAAGCGTGGTTCCGGATCAGGCGAATTCCAAGGACCTTGGGGCTTGGCTCTGACTGAAACCGGAGACGTTTATATCTCAGACTGGGGCAACGACCGCATCCAGCGGTATGACACCGACGGCGTTTTGATCGAGGAATTTGGCGGGCTGCCCGAAGGCGACGCCATCCACCGGCCGGCCGGACTGGCTGTGGACGGCGAAGGCAACATCTACGTTGCCGATTGGGGCAACGAACGGGTGAAGGTTCTGGGTTCCAACGGCAGACTGCTGGCGTCGCTCCGAGGAGAGTCGGTCGACTCAACCTGGGCAGCGGATTATTTCGGGGTGAACCCTGAGGAAGGACAGTTACGAACTGAAGCAGACCTGTTTCCGGACCTGAACCCACCGGCCCGCCGCGACCGGGAGATATCCGCCGGCGTTGAAGGCTATTTCTGGGGTCCCTCGGCAGTGAAACTGGACGGAGAGGGCCGGCTAATCGTGGTC
This sequence comes from SAR202 cluster bacterium, assembly GCA_009392075.1. Next base: position 3,180 of record VFHG01000023.1, on the reverse strand, counting down.
GACAGCCTCCGCCACCGGCTACAGATCTACCAGATCAACTAACGGATTATCGACTCTGCTTGCGGGCCTGGTCCATGCGCGCCCAGGTGTCCCTGAGAGCCGCTGTCCGGTTGAAAACCGGGGCTTCCGGCGTGGAGTCGAAGTCGACGACGAAATAGCCCGTCCGCAGGAACTGGAACCGCTCCCCCGGCTTGGCTTTGCCCAGACCCTGCTCTAGCTTGCACCCTTTCATGACCACCAGCGACTCCGAGTTCAAGTTGTCTGTGAAGACGCCGCCGTCGGGAACGTCGTCCGAGTCTTCCGTCGAGAACAGGTGGTCGTAGATCCGCACCTCGGCATCCACGGCATGGGCGGCCGACACCCAATGGGAAGTGCCCCTAACTTTCCGGCCGTCGGCAGACGTCCCACCGTAGGTCTCAGGGTCGTAGGTGCAGCGCAGTTCGATTATCTCTCCAGTGGCCTCATCCTTGATCACTTCGTTACAGGTGATGTAGAAGGCATCTTTGAGGCGAACCTCTCGCCCCGGTGACAAGCGGTAGAACTTGGGCGGTGGCACCTCTCGGAAATCATCTTTCTCGATGTATACGGTCCGGGAGAACTTTATCTTCCTCTCGCCCATGCTCATGTCTTCCGGGTTGTTGACCGAAACCACATCTTCCGACTTGCCCTCGGGGTAATTTGTGATGACGACCTTAAGTGGGTCCAAGACGCCCATAACCCGGGGCGACCGCTTATTTAGGTGGTCCCGCAGGGTGTATTCCAACAGTGCTATGTCTACGGTGTTGTCCCGCTTGGCCACACCGATGCGGTCGCAGAAATTTCGGAGCGCCTCCGGAGTATAGCCGCGGCGTCGCAGACCCGATATCGTCGGCAGGCGTGGGTCGTCCCAACCATTCACATACCCCTCATCAACCAGTTGAATCAACCGCCGTTTGCTAAGCACGGTGTGGGTGATGTTCAAGCGGGCGAACTCGATCTGCTGGGAGTGGTAAATATCCAGTTCATCCTGGAGCCAGTCATATAGTGGTCGATGGTCCTCGAACTCCAAAGTGCAGACCGAATGGGTCACATTTTCGATGGAATCGGACTGGCCATGGGCGAAGTCGTACATCGGATAAATGGGCCATTCGTCGCCGGTGCGGTGGTGGGTCTCTTTAAGAATCCGGTATAGAACCGGATCGCGGAGATTCAAGTTTGGCGAGGCCATGTCTATCTTGGCCCGGAGCGTACGTTCGCCCGACTCAAAATCACCGGCCCGCATGCGCCGTAACAGGTTCAGGTTCTCTTCAACCGACCGGTTACGGTACGGGCTTTCCTTGCCGGGCTCGGTCAGGTTGCCGCGGTATTCCCGAACCTCCTCGGACGTGAGGTCGCAGACGTACGCCTTGCCCTTCTCGATCAGCCGGATGGCGTATTCGTATAGCTGGCCAAAGTAGTCCGAGGCGTAAAAAAGGTTCGGACCCCAGTCAAAACCCAACCAACGGACGTCCTCCTGGATCGACCGGACGTATTCCACCTCTTCCTTGGAGGGGTTGGTGTCGTCAAAACGCAGATGGCAAACGCCGCCGAACTCGGCAGCCAGCCCAAAATTCAGGCAGACGGATTTGGCGTGCCCGATGTGCAGGTATCCGTTTGGCTCCGGAGGGAAGCGAGTGACCACCCGTCCGTCGAATTTGCCCGATCTATTGTCATCGGCGACTATACCGCGAACGAAGTCAACCGAAGTTTCAGCCTGTGTCATTCTAGTTTCATCCTATGTGTTTGCCCGCTAACCTGCGGCGCCGAACCGTTTTCAAAATCATTTGGCGGCCATTCAACTTGGAATACTGAACCGTTCGATCGCGTTTCGGACCCGGCTCACCGTGCGGTCTTTGCCCAGCACTTCCATCATCTCAAACAAAGGCGGGGACACGGCCCGTCCGGTGGCGGCGACGCGCAAAACCCCAAAGAACTGACGGCGAGACAACTCCAGACGCTCCCCTGTGGCCGTCAACATCTCTTCCAGTTTCTCGTGCTGGAAATTGTCGGCTTCGCTTAGGTCATCGAGCGCAGCTTTCAGGGCCGACAAAGTTGAGTCCCGGTCCATGCCCTTCTGCACCAAATCGCCGATATCGAACTGCTCATCCGCCTGAAAAAAGTAAGAGGTGCTGTCTGCCGACTCCTTAAGATTCTTCATGCGCTGTTGGAGCAGCGGAGCTATCTGACGCAGATACTCCTCGTCGACTGGCAGCGAATCTTTAGGTAGACCCTGTTGCAAAAAAGGCATCATCTGGTTGGCTAGCCGCTCGGGAGTTAGCTCCCGGATGTACATGCCGTTCATCCATTGCAGCCTATCTTGGTCGAAGATGGCTGACGAATTGGTGATACGGTCCAATGTGAAATTGTCGATGACCATTTGGGGCGCCACAACATCAGTCTTGTCGTCCAGCGACCATCCCAACAGCACCATAAAGTTAAGCAGGGCTTCCGGAAGTATGCCGTCTTCCTTGTACTCGCCGATGGCCGTGGCGCCGTGCCGTTTGGAGAGCTTAGCCCGGTCCGGGCCCATGATCATTGGCAGATGGGCGAACTTAGGGGGCTCGAACCCCAGGGCTTTAAATAACTGTAGGTGGCGCGGCGTGCTGGGCAGCCATTCCTCGGCCCGCATGATGTGGCTAATCTCCATCAAATGGTCATCGGCCACCACGGCTAGATGGTACGTCGGAAAACCGTCAGACTTCATGATTATGAAGTCGTTCAGGGTTTCGTTTCGCCATTTCACTTCGCCGCGAATCAGGTCGTCAACGCTGGTGACGCCCTCTTTGGGCATGGCGAACCGGACAACCTTCGATTCCCCTCCCCCGCTGAGCTTAGCAATATCTGGTTGGGTCAGGTCCCGGCATTGGCAGTCGGCGCTGGCCGAAACACGGCGGTCGCGTTCCCTCTGGTCGTCTTCCGCTGGCGGCTTCTGGCTGCAGTAACAATGGTAGGCATTGCCTTGAGAGACCAGTCTCTCGGCCAGTTCATGGTAGATCTCGAGCCGTTCTGACTGGAAATAAGGTCCATAGGGACCGTCCACTTCGGGGCCCTCATCCCAATCGATATTCAGCCAACGAAGGCCGTCGAGCATGGCCTCGATTGAGCCCGGGGCAAGACGCGCCTGGTCGGTGTCTTCAACCCTGACGATGAACTTGCCGCCGT
>VFHG01000022.1 GCA_009392075.1 SAR202 cluster bacterium | reverse complement strand
GATCATCACCGAGATATTCCAGGAGGGCATCCGCATTCCGCCCTTGAAACTGTATAGCAAGGGCGTGCCCAGGGACGATGTCTTGCAGATGCTCTCGGCCAACGTGCGCCAGCCAGAAAATTTTCTAGGCGACTTGAACGCCCAGATTGGCTCGGTGATGATCGCCGCCCAACGGATTGACGGCCTGCTGGAGAGCTATGGCGCAGACCGGCTGTTGGCTGCCGTGTCGGAGATTTTAGCCGCCACCGAACGTCAGGTGCGGCAGTTCATATCTGAATGGCCCGACGGCGTCTACCACGGAGAATCCTTGGTGGACGATGATGGCTTTGAAAACAAGCTGATACCAATCCGGGCCAAGGTGACCATAGCCGGAGATTCCATGGCCATCGACCTTGGTGAGTCCAGTCCCCAGGTCACGGGATTCATCAACAGCGCCTACGCCAACACCCGCTCCCTTGCCCACGCCGCCATCATGTATGTGGCCCCGGCAGACGTGGCCAAGAATGAGGGCTCCATGCGGCCGGTAGACATCATCGCCCCAAAGGGGCTCATCGTGAACGCTAACCCCCCGGCCCCCGTGTGCATGAGCACCAACCACTGCGCTGAGGAGATCGTCGAGGCGATATTCAAAGCGTTATCCCAGGCGGTGCCAAAGTCGGTCAACGCCGGGTTTTCGCGTCGGTTGCGCTATGCCATCACCGGCAAAGACCCGCGCACGGGACGCCAATTCATCTGGCACTTCTTTCTTGCTCGCGGCGGCGGCGGCGCGGCTCACGGCTATGACGGCTGGCCCAACGTGGGCGAGGTGAACGTGGCTGGCGGAATCCGCAGTCCCAGCATCGAAGTCACAGAAGAGCGGTTCCCTTTTTTCATTCGCAGACACGAAATGCGGCCCAACTCAGGCGGCAAGGGAGCCTGGCGAGGCGGACTGGGCGGAATCTGCGACTTGGTCTACCAAGGCGAGGGCCCGGCGCTGTTGAACACGGCCGGCGACGGCATTGTGGTGCCGCCCTTCGGGTTATTCCACGGCGAACACGGTCTGCCCCATGACTACAAGATACTCTCCAACGGTTCTGAGCGGCCTTTGGGTTCCAAGGAGACCGAGGTAGTGGTCAACCCCGGCGACCACGTTTACTGCCTGTCGTCCGGCGGCGGCGGCTACGGCGACCCGTCAGAGCGCAGCCAGGAAGCGGTGGACTGGGACCGGCGGAACGGGTACGTGGTTTAGCCTAGCTACTCCTCGTCCTTAGGCTCCAACAGACCGTGCTCGGCGGCGATGGTCGAGTACGAGGGGTAGCCGCTACCGCTGCTCTGTAATCTCCGCTAACCCTGCTTCCATCTGCTCTCGGTTGGCGCCAAGCTCAACGGCCCGGTCTGTATCCTGTTGAGCTTCGGCGTCGTTGCCGAGAGCGGCGTGGGCCAGTGTGCGTCCGATGAAGGCGTGCGTGAAGTCGGAGGACAGGTTGATGGCCTGGTCGTAGTTCTCGACGGCCTGCATGTGCTGGTCCAGTTCGTCAAGAACAAGTCCCCGAATGAGGTCGCCTAGCACGAACCTTGGGTCGAGGCGTAGGGCTTTATCGTAGTCCCGTATCGCTAGCTGGAACTGGCCCAACCCGTAAAGGGCGTTGCCTCGGACGTAGAACGCTAGCGGGATACCAGGCTCTACGCGGATGGCGGCGTCGTAGCGCACCCAAGCTTCATTGGGGCCGATTATTGCCGCGGGTGTATGGGTTGGCTCGGAGGTGGGTATCGCCGTGGGCGATTCGGTTGACCGGCTAGCCGGTCTCTCCGGAGCAGAGGTTTCTCTTCCGCAAGCCCCTGCCAGGACCATGACGCCCACAGATGCTGTTATCAGCAACCTACTAACCATGAGTCCGCCCCTGCCTAGGACTGGACTGCCGTTTTAAACCGGTCGCGTATCTCTTCCGGCGTGTGGGAGACACGGGGTATGCCCTCTACGGGGGCGATGCCGACTTTGATTAGGATCAGGCTGAGATGGCTGGTGTTTTTCGCTTTCATTAGGGCAGATTCCAGCTCTTCGATGCCATCTACCCGGCGCGTCCAGGGATAACCGGCGCTGGCGGCCGTCTGGGCTAGGTCGAACCTGGAACTGATCGAGGTTTGGCCGCCGGTTGACTCATAGACCTCGTTGTCCAAGATGACGTGCACCAGGTTCGGTGGCCCTTCCGATGCGATCAGGGGGAGTGTTCCCAGACTCATGAGGGCGCTTCCGTCCCCCTCCAGCACGAATATCCGCTTGTGAGGCGCCTGGATGGCCAGACCCAGTCCCATAGCCGAGGCAAGACCCATCGATCCGATCATGTAGAAGTTTCCCGGCCGGTCGTCGAGGGAGAACAGTTCCCTGGAGATCATGCCCGTGGTGCTAACCACGAGGTCGTTGCTCTGGACGTGCGACAAGATTCTCTCGATGGCCTGGTAACGGGCGATCATGTGATAACCTCGGAGCGGACCAGCAGTGCACCGGGTACTGAACGTTCTCTGATGTTGGCCAGGAGACGGTCCAGAGCGGCTTCGAGGTTATCCGGTTCCAGGATCTCGTATGGGACCTCCATCAGTTTGAAGAACTCTGGAGTTTTGGCGCCCATGATCCAATGTTCCGGTGCGTCGTTGGGCGGTCCGCCGTAACCGCGCCATCCCACGATGAGAACCGCTGGAATCCTATACATCAGGTTGAACGATGTCAGGGGGTTGACCAGGTTACCCACACCGGAGTTCTGCATGATGACGCCGCCCAACCCCCCCGTGAAATACGTTGCGCTGGCAATGCCCAAGGCCACGTCCTCCCGCACCGCCGGGATGTAGCGGATGTCCGGGTCTTCCACCATGAGGTTGTAGGCGTTCTGGAATGTGGAATCGGGGACTCCAGAGAAGAAATTCAGTCCCCGTCCTTTCAACGCCGCCCAGAATCCATGGGCGTCCATGGCTGCTCCATCCCGCTTTGATTAGCAGATTGGGTCAGCCTAACATATCCGAGCTGCAAATTTGACAAGCCAGTTTTTACGCCGTAGTATTTGAAGCGTAAACCCATCCCCAGGGGGTATGGGTGGGGAGGAACCGCAATGTTTTCCGAAGTTAAACAAGACGCCCTCAAGCGGATGAGCTACATCGAAGGCCATCTAGCCGGCATCCGGAAGATGCTGGATGAGGACAAATACTGTGTTGATGTTCTGAAGCAGACCTACGCCGTCCGCCGGGCCATCGAGAAGATGGAGAGCCTGTTGCTTGAAGGACACCTGAAATCCTGTGTGGTGGAAGGTATCCAGTCGGGACGCGCCGAAGAGATTGTGGAAGAGCTCAAGGACCTGTACATCCTTTCGACTAAATAATGATTGCCGGAGAGTAAAAAATGTCCGCATACGTAATCGGAGACATAAATGTCACCGACCCAGACACATTTGCCAAATACGCCGGCCTGGTGCCCGCAAGCAGCGGAGCGTTCGGCGGCAGATACCTGGTGCGGGGACCCGACAAATGTGAGCCATGCGAAGGCGATTGGAACCCGAAGCGGTTTGTGCTGGCTGAGTATAAAGACGTAGACACCATCAAGAGTTGGTACTACTCGGATGAGTATAAGGAGCTGACCAAACTGCGACAGAGCGCGTCCACGGGGACGTTGCTGGTCGCGGAGGGCGTCGAGCCACTCGCCCAAGGTAGAGGGACGGGAACGCCGGGCTATCTGGTGGGAGACATCGAAGTAACTGACCCGGAGACCTACGCCAAGTATGCGGCAGGTGTTCCTGCCACAGTGGCGGCGTTCGGCGGCACCTACTTGATCCGTGGGGCCTCCGGCGAGGTCTTTGAGGGGTCCTGGGCTCCAAAGCGGTTGGTGGTGCTGGAGTTCGAGAGCATCAATCGGGTCAAAGAATGGTACAACTCCCCAGAGTATGCCGACCTAAAAAAGCTACGTCAGAGCGCCTCCAAAGGAAATCTCATTTTTGCCGATGGTGCATAGCACGCGCGGAACACACCTCGGCGAAACGGTCCGCATTCAAGGATCGAGCGGCTTGGAACTGCTGAGCGAGCAGGCCGACCGGTAATTGGAACTATAAAGATGGCGACAACAGATAAAGGCATCAAGAAAATCAGCCTGCCCGTTGAGGGTATGACCTGCGCCGCCTGCGTGGGTCACGTCGAGAACGCCCTTATGGACGTTCCTGGCATGCTGGAGGCATCGGTCAATCTGGGCACGGAAAAAGCTCTGGTGGAATTCGATTCCTCCGAGGTTCCGTTCCAGGTGATACAAGACGCCGTCTTCGGGGCAGGATATAAACTTGGCACCCAAACGGCGTCGCTGAACATCGGTGGAATGACCTGTTCGGCCTGTGTTAGCCATATCGAGAACGCCCTCCGCGGCGTGCCCGGAGTTGCTCAGGCCGACGTGAACCTGGGCGTGGAGAGGGCAACGGTCGAATTTGTGCCTGGCATCGCCGAGCTTGCCGACCTACAGAAAGCGGTGGAAGAATCTGGTTATCGTGTGGAATGCTTCAACGACTCGGGGGACCAGGAAAGGGAACTGGAAAGGCTCTCCAAGGTTAAAGAGATCCGTGAGCTGCGCAACCGCCTTATATTTGCCGGGACCGGCGCGATACTCCTGTTCCTGGGCACCTTTGATGCCTTTCCTTGGGTTTCCAGCTTCATGGGACAAGGCTTCTATCCCTTCCTGCTATGGGCGCTGGCGACACCGGTGCAATTCTGGGCCGGGTCCAACTTTTACTCCTCCGGACTGGGCGCTTTGCGGCATGGAACCTCCAACATGCACACCCTTATCGCCCTGGGCACCGCGGTCGCTTATGTTTACAGCGCTGTTGTGGTCTTGCTGGATGCTTTTTCCCCTGGGGTGCTGGCTGACAACGGCATCGAGGCCAAGGTTTATTTCGACACAGCGGCCATCATCATCGCTCTTATCCTGCTGGGCCGGTTCCTAGAGGCCGGAGCCCGGGGCCGTACCTCCGAGGCTATAAGACGGCTGATCGGTCTGCGGCCCACCTCGGCGCGGGTAGTGCGCGGCGGTGAGGAGATAGACATACTGGTGGACCAAGTTGTCATCGGCGACACCGTCTTGGTGCGCCCAGGAGAGAAGTTACCGGTGGACGGCTTGGTGACGGACGGCTATTCGGCGGTGGACGAATCGATGCTCACCGGCGAAAGCATGCCGGTGGAAAAAGTCCCCGGTCAAAAGGTCTACGGCGCAACGATGAACTCCAACGGCGCTTTATATTTCGAAGCCACCCAGGTGGGCGGCGAGACGGTCCTGGCCCAGATAATCCGCATGGTGGAAGAGGCCCAGGGCTCCAAGGCGCCGATCCAACGGCTGGCCGACCAAGTGGCCTCCTACTTCGTGCCGGCAGTGATAATCGCTTCTTTGGCCGCCTTTGCGTTCTGGATGCTGCTGGGACCCGCCCCAGTCCTGACTTTCTCGATCCTGGTACTGGTGTCAGTTTTGATCATCGCCTGT
>VFHG01000021.1 GCA_009392075.1 SAR202 cluster bacterium | reverse complement strand
CAACGACCTCGGTCTTATCAGGACCGCGCTCTAGCCACCTGAGCTACAGGCCCACATAGTGGGGAGTGGCCAACAGCCACGTTTGGATTATAGCGACTGGTCGTGGCACGGGCAAGGTGGAGGAGTTGAAGCCAACCCGGTCATCCCCTTCTGCTTAGTTACCCAGGCTCCAGGTCGGCTGGCGTAAAACCAAGATCCTCCGCACGCTCAATATCTTTCTTGGCCTCTTCGTCGTTCTCGAGTTTGCGGTGGGGTACCCCACACAAATAGTAGACATCCGGCGTTCAGAACCCAAATTCAGAGCTTTATCGTAGTCTGCTACCGCCCATCGTGCCGACCCAAGTCAGCATAAGGCTCTCCCCTGTTAATGTAGGGCGCAACGTACTTAGGGTCGAACTTTATTGCGTGGTTGTAGTCCTCGATCGACCGCGGAGCGTTGCCTATATTGTCTATCCTCCAGTAGGTAGCTCCACGGTTGTTATAGGCGATAGAGAAATCGGGTTTGATTCGCAACGCTTCGTCGAAATCCTCGATGGCCCGTTCATTTTTCACCAGGCTCAAAAACGCACGACCCCGATTGTTGTAGGCCTCAGCAGATTTAGGGTCGAGTTGGGCCGCCTCTGTGAACGCACCAACCGCAGATCGATACTCTTTAATTTCGTAGAAAGCATTGCCTCTCAAGAAGTGGACTTCCGAGGTCATAACGCCTGGAGGGATGCGCTCTGTTAACTCAAATAGTTCGTAAATCCGCTTCTCCAACTCTTCTGAGGGAGAGGGCTCCGAATCTTTGGATGCTCTAGCAACCAAAAGCCCAAGTTCAAGCTCGGCCAGCCAAATGGTATCTCGATTCGCGTCTTAAACACTTGACTTCGGTTCCTGACTCCTCTTCTTTGGCTAAGTCAATCTCTTCCTCAGATACCGCAAGAAACTCCGCGCGTGCATCTCGAGCTTCATTCCTAGTCTGATGCTCTAAGTCCCGGCGGTATTCAAGGCAAGCTACTACACCGCCAGCACGCAACAAACCGAGAACAGCAATGATACCGATACCTACCCATTCCATATGTTCTCATCACCAAAGTAGAGTTCCGGACAATCTTACCGGTTTCAATAGATTGGTAAGTACCGCGCCCCCCGAGCCGCTACTCCGGCCCGCTTGGCCCGTCGGGGGTTCCCATAGGCCTTTCTCCGCCGGGTGGGTCGCAGCCGAAGTGGGGCCCTCTTCTTCTCTACGCATGTGGGATTCTCGTCGTGGACCTGAGGCGCGGGGAATCCCTGGCGGCGCGGGGCGGGCCGTTAGTGGCGGTTGCCGATGCTTGGCCGGCCAAGATCTCCGGACCCCAGCCGTCAGGGACCTGGAGTGTGCGGACCGGGTAGCTGATAGTGATGTCATTTTCTCGGAAACGGCAGGTGCAGGTTCTTGATCAAGTTCGACTGCAGATTGAAGCTGAAGATGCGGTTACGGGCAAGCTGGATAGTTGATCGCCGCCCCGTCACTCTATTTCCAGGCCGTCAGCATCACCGTCAACCTCCGAATCTGATTCCGGCGGCGTGTGAATAGTTCTCCTAGCGCTGCCGCGCCGGCGGTGGGTTCCCGATTTAGAGGCAGCTTTCAAAGATCTTCGCCGTCGAGATGCATGCGCGTTTTGGTTCTGCGTATTCCGGGACAGAAGGTCCTCGGGTGTCCAACCTTCGGGAAATTGAAGCGTCCGCACCGGGTAATTGATGACGATGCCCTCTTCTTGAAACCGCTTGTGGAGCAATTTCATCATGTCCGACTGAACGACAAAACTGCCCCAGCGGTCCGTGGCCTGGACAAATAGCCAGAAATTAACGTTGGAGTCACCGAAATTGTCGAAGGCGAAATACTTGCCGTACTCTTTGATGGCCATGGGATGAGAATCAACGACCGTGTCCATCACCTCAAGGCAGATCTCCTCAACGCGGTAGAGGTCGCTGTCATAGCTGGTGCCACACTCGAAATACACGTTGACTGCCTGGGTAGGCTGCTGAAAGTTGGTGATGATGGTTTCGGCGAACTTAGAGTTGGGCACCACCACTAGGTTGTTGCGCCAGTCGCGGATCCGAGTGCTGCGCCAGCCCACTTCCACAACGTACCCTTTAAGCCCGTTCTCCAATTGGATGTAATCCCCGGTGGCGATGACGCCCTCGGTCATCACGTAAGTACCGGCAAACAGGTTGGCGAGTGTGGGCTGAATGGCGAGGGCCACTGCAAGTCCACCCAAGCCCAGCCCGGCTATGAGTGGGCTGATATTGATGCCCAGAACATCCATCAGCAGCAGTCCGCCGATGGCGTAGATAATCACGCCGCCCACTCGTCTGATGAGGGGCAACAGACGTAGGTCCACCACACGGGTGGCGCTGGTGGCCAAGGAGGCCAAGTACCAGTCGATGGCACTGGAGAGGAGGCCGACCACCACGGTGATTACAATCATCACGCCAAGGGCTTGGCCCACGGTGTCAACCTGGCTCTGCTGGGACTCTGTTAGGTCTAGAGGGACCGTGAATGCAAGGTAGGCTCCTAGAACCACGAAGCCTAACGTGGTTGGCCAACGGACCGACTTTACCAACCGGGAGTCCAGATCAGTGGGCGTCCGATGAGTGAACCGGACGATAAGCGGGAAGATCAGCTTATGGAACACGAACGCCGCCACGATGCCGATCAGAGCAATGGCTCCCGCAGTGGCCGGGTCCAACCACTCTGGATCGCCCAGTCCGAAGCGGGCTAGTAACGGCTCAACCAAGACGAATCCCATCAAAAGGGGCTACTCCCAGCAAAAATGATGGCCGCAAGACCGAGGCGGAAAACCCCGATTTCCAGCGTGGAAATTATAACATTCAGGAGTGTGATTGAGGCGCTTAATCAGACATCGTCCTGCGCTTATCTAGTGGTACTCCAATTCACATGCCGTTATACTTCTCTCCGTTTCGGCAACGTATAGACTAAATAATCAGAGTCCGGTACTGACAGGAATAAACGTATGCCAGTACTAAACCGCGAAGACACAGCAGATGTGGAAGAGCAGATCACTCGGATTTTTTCAGCATCAGTCGACCAAAGACCTGATCAACTGAGGCGGTTATTCGAGGAACAACAGTCTCGGTTGATACGGATTGTTTGCTCGGATGGTTTAGTGGACTGGATTATCCGCCTTCACCGTTCTTCAGTCGTTTTAGCAGTAGCGGGAGCAGCTCGCCAGAAGGCCCGTTGAGCGTGATATCGCACGCGGGGGTAAGTGCAGTCTCCTCGGGGTTTATCTCAATGAGCTTGGCGCCAAGTTCTTTGGCCACCAGCGGCAACCGCGCCGCTGGGTTGACTGTCCCCGAGGTCCCAACCAGTAGCATGCAGTCGCAAGTCTCGGCCTGTTCACGGCTGGCCAGCAGCACGTCCTCGGGGATGGGCTCGCCAAACATGACCGTATCCATCTTGATCACGCCCCCGCATTCGGTGCATCTTGGCGGCAGACTGTCGAAATGGTAGCCATCCCGGGGTTGGCGCTCCCCACAGCCGACGCACCGGAGCCAGGTGCGGTTGCCGTGGATCTCCAATAACGACCGGCTGCCCGCCTCCCGGTGCAGGTTATCCACGTTCTGCGTGACCACGCACTTCAGTAGCCCCAGCTCTTCCATTTCGACCAAGGCGTGGTGTCCCGGATTGGGCTCAGCTTGGTCGACGGCAACTTTTAGTTCGTAAGTTGGGTCACCGGGCCGGTCCTCATTGCGGAACCGGTCCTCCCACCACTGCCCGGGGTCTCGGATGAACTCCCGGTAGGAGAGATTGGTCGGCTCGCCGTGCTTGGTCCAGAGTCCGCCGGGGCCGCGGAAGGGCGGGATGCCACTCTCAACAGATAAGCCGGCCCCGGCCAACGCCACAACATGCTTGGAGCGCAGGATCACAGCGGCAGCATCGTCGAGGGACGCGAAAAGTTGGGCGGTAAGCTCTAACATTATTAACTGAATATTCTAATCAGGCTAGAGCATTCTAAGAAGGACCGGCGCCTACGGTGAAGCGGGGAAAGCGTCGTGTCCGATCAGGGGGACGAACCGGCAGGGGCCCAGCATCCGGAGAGAGATGCCCTCACCGGTGCGCAGGGCGCAGACCAATTCCTGCTGGTCGCGGCTGCCCACCGGCACGACTAATCGGCCGCCGAGTGCCAGTTGGCTGAGCAGCGTCGGCGACAAGGTCGGCGCGGCGGCAGAGACTACTATGGCGTCATAGGGGCCTAGCCGAGGACAACCCAAGAACCCGGTAGACTCTTCAACGACGATATTCCCGTAACCAAGGCCAGCCAGTGTTTCACGTGCCTGTTGGGCCAGACTCGGGACCAGTTCCACGGTAACCACGTTGCTGTCCGGGACCAACTCGGCCAACACGGCGGCCTGGTAGCCGGAACCGGCGCCTAACTCCAGCACCCGGTCCGTCGGCTGTAGGCGAAGCGCCTCGGTGATCAGGGCCACGATGTAGGGCTGGGAGATGGTCTGGCCTTCGCCGATGGGAAGTGGTTCGTCCTGATACGCCCTCGGGCGCTCCCAGATGGAGACAAATTCTTCTCGGGGCACTCGTTCCATCGCCCGCACGACGGGAACCGACTTGATCTTACGTCTCAGGCTGGAGAAAAGAGTCTTCCGGTCCGAAAGTAGCTTTTTGTCCGAATCATGGTCTAGCATCAGTGCGATTATACATTACATAATGTGAGCATCAACGCAGTTTGCAGGCACGTATTGACTGATTTTCAAGGACTAATTGCAGGGATCATTGACTGCGATAATCCCGTATGCTAACTTGAGTTAGGTTTTGGTCTAAATGCTCAGTTTCTTAGAGATATTTATAGATATTTTAGCTAAAACTCACCGTGTTAATCCTTTCCGAGTCGCCTAACAGTGGTAGAAATTCAGACTTCCAATAACCGAATAGTCGAAAAGTCTCAGTGGCTCTCCCTTCGCGACGCCTGCCGGCTGCTTGACGTCAGCAACACCACGCTCAGACAGTGGGCCGACAACGGCTACCTGCGTGTTTATCGGACGCCGGGCGGACATCGCCGGTTTCTCCGAGACGACGTAGAGTCATTCGCCAACGCTCCTGAGCAGGCCCAAGAACAAGGCCGGGAAGACGCTATCGAAGATTCGGCCCTGCGCAAGATTCGCCGGAGTCTCAGCCGAAACGACGTGGTGAAGCAGTCTTGGTACCAGAGTGTCGAGGAAGAAGGAAAGGACCGGATGCGGCTCTTTGGCCGCCGCCTGTTGTCGCTGCTGCTTCAGGAGTCTGGCCCCCGCCGCCGCCGGCAGGAACTGCTGGAAGAAGCCCGCATGCTCGGCCGGGAATACGGCACCGAGATGTCCGAGCGGGGGGTGAGCCTGAAAGACACCATTGAAGCGTTCGTGTTTTTCAGGACTATGGTTTTGGACTCAAC
>VFHG01000020.1 GCA_009392075.1 SAR202 cluster bacterium | reverse complement strand
GCCTTCGCCGTGTTGGAGGTAGGCTTTGTAGGCCATCAGCCCGTGGAAACAGACCAGTTTTGGCGAATATCTGATGATCTTGTCTTTCAGCACCGGCGCCCATTTTCGAAAATCGGCCGCCCGCAGTCCCGACCCCATGGGAGTGGGGCGCTTGGCGACATCTGTGAACCCGATGCCGTCGTCCAACAGGGTGGCGTCTTCTTCAGATGTCACTTTCCTGGTCACCAGTCCCGACAGGTTGAAGGCCGGCCAGAATCGGTTGCGGGGGTTGGCAAAGTAGTGGCCAACCTCGGCCGAATATTGGGAGGGGTTCAGGCCGACGAACAGTATTTTAAGACTCTCCCGCAAATGATCGGGCAGCGTCGTCCAGTCGTCGGGTGTTGAGCTTCCTGATCTCACAGCCGGAACAGCTTGGCCGCATTTCCCGACAGGAGTTTAGCTTCCACATCGGGGGCCAGCCCGGCGCTCCGGGCCTGCTCCAAGGGCCGCGAAATATCCATCAGCGGGTAGTCGCTGGCGAAGAAGACCTTTCCATCACCCGCCAGTTCAGCGACCGTGGAAAAGACCTCCGGCCGGTACAGAAATGGAGACGCCGCCGAATCGAAGTACACGTTCTTCAGCGATTCTTTGACCTCTGGCATCAGGGAGTAGAAGGGGAGTCCGCCGCCCCAATGGGCACAGATTATTGGGTTTCCAGGGAAATTCTGGATGAACCGGTACAGCTTGTCAGGGGTTGTGCTGCCCTTGCCGGGGTATCTATGGCCGACCGGCTCGGAGGCGTGAATCAAAACAGGCCACCCGTCGGAGCGAGCCAGTTCCATGATCGGCGCCATCATGGCGACATCGGTGATGTCGAAACCCTGAGTGTCCGCATGGAGTTCGCCGATGCCGGACAACCCGGCGGTCAAACAACGTTTCGCCTCGACGAACGCTTTCTCTCCCCAAACTGGATTTACCGAACAGAAACCGGTCAGACGTCCGGGGTTGTCCGAGACCGCTTGGATGATGTAATCGTTGGCTTCGATTGCGATGTTCGGGTCGGTCCATCCCATGCCCATGACCACGGAGCGGTCAACGCCGTCACGGTCCATGGACGCCAGCAGGTCATCAACGGATGCGATGTTCGCGCCGGGGTCGGCCAGCAACGCCGAGAAAGTAAAGTCGCGCGCGGCAATCTCGGCCCTGCGGTCGCGAAAAGACGACGGTAAGATGTGGCAATGGGTGTCTATTACCAAGGCTGAATCTGTTCGGTCCCAATGGGGCTCAAGCGGCTACGAATGAGGGCATGAGTATAGCATCGGAAGTTGGGGATTGATGTGCTCGGGAGCGGCGCCGTCGTATTTAACTGTCACTCCGAGGCGTCAGCCGAGGAATCTCGTTGCCGATGCACCAATCCTGAATGAGAGCAAAGAGACCCCTCGTTTGCACTCGGGGTGACACACAGCCTGCATACAGGCAAAACGAGAAGCTCAGGGCAGGCGAATAGCCAGATCCAAAAAAATCAGTGGTCGCTACCGTCTTCGCTGAACTCGTTCTCGTTCTCGTCGCTTAGAACGCCGGTCTCTCGGCCCTGGAAGATGTGCACCACGAAATTCCCGCGGGCGATGCCGACAGCGTCGACGATGTCCTCATCCACGGTGTCGATGATCTGTTGAACGGTTTCCTGAGTCAGGCTCTCATCCACCGACACGGCCACGTGGACCATCTCCGGGGTAAAATGGATGTCTACCCGGCCTACTTGACGGTCCTGTTCCATGACCAGATAAGCCTCGGAATAAGGCGTGCGTACCTCGCGCTCAAAGTTCAAATCAGCAATGATGGCCTCCTACCTGTGCGCTAGCCACGGTTACGGCCTGACGTGCCCCTTGCCCACGATCACCCATTTATACGAGGTTAATTCCTTGAGGCCCATGGGGCCGCGGGCGTGGAACTTCTGGGTACTGATGCCAACCTCGGCGCCGAGACCAAACTGTCCGCCGTCGGTGAACTGAGTGCTGGCGTTGACGTAGACCGCGGCCGCGTCCACTTCGTCCAGAAACCGAGTGGCCGCCGCGTCGTCCTCGGTGATTATGGCCTCGGAGTGACCGGAACCGTAGGTTTCGATATGCTCTAACGCGTCGTCCAGTGAATCAACCACCTTCACCGCCGCCGTTAGGGAAAGAAATTCCTTGCCCCAATCATCTTCATTGGCCGGCATGGCCAAGTCCGGGGCGTCAAGCCCCAGTATGCTGAGAGCCCGGTTATCGCAGTGCAGAGCTACGCCTGAAGCAGTCAACTCCTTGGCGATCAGGGGAAGCCCGTTGGCGGCAATCTCTGAGTGGACCAACACTGTATCCAAAGCGTTGCAGATGGAAGGACGCCGGACCTTGGCGTTGTGGACGATCTCGGCCGCCATCTTAAGGTCGGCGGCCCGGTCGACGTAGGTATGGCAGACGCCGATGCCGCCGGTGACCGCCGGCATGGTCGCGTTCTCAGCCACGAACTTGACCAGGCTGGCGCCGCCACGGGGCACCAATAGGTCGATGTATTCATTCATTTTGAGCAGGTGGTCAACCAGCGCCCGGTCCGGGTTGTCGACGAACTGAACGGCGTCGGTAGTAACCCCGGCGTCGGAAAGGGCCTTTCTCAGCATGGATACCAGCGCCGTGTTGGAGCGTATGGTCTCCTTGCCGCCCCGCAGGATGCAGGCGTTGCCCGACTTAAGACACAGACCGAAGATATCCACGGTGACGTTGGGTCTGGCCTCGTAGATGCTGCCCACCACTCCCAGAGGCACGCGGCGGCGGCTGGTGACCAAACCGTTTGGCTGCGAATTAGTCTCAATGACCTCACCGATGGGGTCGGTCAGTTCAGCGACCCGCTGCACCTCGTCGGCAGTGCCGTTCAGCCGTTCGCTGGTCAGCAGCAGGCGGTCCAACAGGGACTCGTCCATGCCGTCGGATTTGGCTTCTTGATAGTCGGATAGGTTGGCTGACAGAACGTCCGCCTGGTCGGAACGAAGCAGCCCGGCCAGGTTCAGCAACACCCGGTTCTTGTCCTCGGTCGATAGCCGGGCCAATTTCCGGGAGGCTTTCCTGGCGGCAAGCCCCAGGGCGGTAACGTCTTGTACTGTTTTAGTCGTCATTCTATAAAAGCACTAAGTTATTCCGGTGCACCACTTCCTGACCGTAATGATAGCCCAGGGTCTCTTCGATGCGGTCCGAGCGTAGACCTTGGATCTTGCCGATGTCCCGGGCTGCGTAGTTGGCGATGCCGCAGGCGATCTTCAGTCCCTTGGTGTCCACCACATAGACAGAATCGCCACGGCTAAAATCGCCCTCAACCGACTTGATCCCGGCCGGTAGTAAGCTACGGTGGTCTTTAACCAGCGCTCCGGCGGCGCCCGAGTCCACGACTATCTTACCCCGTTGGGAGATTCCACTCAGCATCCAGCGTTTGCGGGCTTCCATCTTGCTGTCGGCAGGCTTGAAAAAAGTTCCCACGGACTCGCCCCAGGCGGCGCGAAGCACCGCGTCCTCAGCCCGGCCATGGCACATCACCATGGGAATGCCCGACGCCGTGACCAGCTTGGCGGCCTCAAGTTTGGTGGCCATGCCGCCTCTGGACCAAGGATGCAGGACCTCTCCGGCCAGGGCCTCAATGCGGGCGTCCACACGGTCAACCTCGGCGATCAGGGTCGCAGCGGGGTCGGTGCGGGGGTCCGCCGAATATAGGCCTTCGGTGTCGGTCAGGACCACCAGCAAGTCGGCGTCGACCAGGTTTGCCACCAGGGCGGATAGCCGGTCGTTGTCCCCGAAAACCTCGCCTATCTCGTCGACGGCTACAACGTCGTTCTCGTTGACCACCGGCACCACTCCTAATTCCAACAAACGTTGCAGGGTGTTGCCCACGTTCAAGTAGGACTGACGGTTGGAAAGGTCGGCGATGGTCAACAGGGTCTGGGCGATCTGAGTTTTGTGAGTGGCGAACATCTCCTGATAGGTGTGCATCAAGCGGCTCTGGCCCACGGCGGCAAAGACCTGTCGGGAGGATATGTCTTGCTCCATCTCTCCACGGGTCTGGCCCAGGGCTGAGCGGCCGGCGGCGATGGCGCCGGAGGTCACCAACACCACTTCTCCAGATTCGTCGCGCACCTGACAGATCTGACGCACCAGGTCGGCCATCACTTCCGCATCCAAGCCGGAAGACCCGGTCAGCGCGCCGGTACCGGCTTTGACGACGATACGCCGGTGGCGAAGCGCGCCGGACATAGCATTTTCAGACTCGTTCTTTTGACTTGCTCTGGCCATTATATGAATTTCTGGGGTGCCGGAAATCATGATAAAAATAGGCGGTCTGTGGCCACCACTCGCACTAAAGATTATAGCACGCACGCCTGGTATCCCAGATTTGAAATGGCGTCAATTTTCGCTTGTAACACCACAGCCAAGGCAATAGAATAGTCGAAAAGGGGCTGGCTTTGTTACCAGCCCCTTTTCCGGCGTGTGATTTTATATCTCGGCCCGTATTTGCCGTGGCTGTATCGGAGTTTTTAACCGCACAATGTCCCTTAAGGGAGTCCTAGAATTACTGGACCGCCATCCTGAGCACCGGGGGAACGTTGACGCCTCGGGCAAACCATCTGAAAAGACGGGTGATGGATCGGGAGTCACCGTCCGCCAAGGGGCCCGCGCCGCTTTCTTGGCGTCTTTGTGGTGCCGTCAGAACGGACCTATCTTGGTGGTTACGCCCCGGCCCGACGACGCCCGCCGTCTTCACGACCAATTGCTTACCTATCTTGGTGAAGACCAGCCCATCCACCTGCTTCCTGAGCCGGAGGTACTGCCCTTTGAGCGGCTGGCAGTGGATGCCAACACCAGCAACCAACGCCTAACGGCCCTAGCCGCCCTGGCTTCAGCCGGTAATTTCGCCGGCTCCCCTCCGAAAATCAGCCCAATCGTCGTCTGCTCGGTTGGCTCGGCCCTGCTCTATACTCTCCCTCCCGAGTTGATGGCCGGTGTTTTTCCTTCAACCGGAGAGTTGAGTGTCTGGAAGAAGGGCGATCGAATCCGGATTACTACCCTCCTCGGCCAGTGGTTGGACCTGGGTTACCACAACGAACCAGTGGTCGAAGCGCCCGGTAGCTTCAGCCACCGAGGCGGGATAATAGACGTCTATCCTACGGGGTCCGAATGGCCGCTGCGCATAGAGTTGTTCGATGACGAGATCGACACCATCCGTTACTTCGACCCGGTCTCCCAGCGCTCGATCCGGCCCGCCGAGGAAGTCCGCTTGGCTCCTGCGAAAGAGCAACTACCCGGCCTGGCAAATCAAGAAATGGTCGCCTCAAAGACCGCCGACCT
>VFHG01000019.1 GCA_009392075.1 SAR202 cluster bacterium | reverse complement strand
AATCGCCATGCTGCCAACGCCGCTGCCGGCAGCCTGGACTAAGACCGTGTCCCAAGGCTTCATCTGCGCCTGGGTCATTAAACAGTGCCAGACCGTATGCGCTGCGATTGGCAAGGTGGCAGCCTCGGTAAAGTCCATTTCGTCGGGGATCACGTGGGCGTTGGCCGCGGGTGCGGTCACAAACTCTGCGTGGCCACCATCCAGGTCAACGCCGATGCGCTTGCCGTTGGAGCAGGACTGGTCTAAGCCCATATTGCAGGCGTCGCAGACACCGCAGGTCACGCGGTTGTTGAGGATGACTCGGTCGCCCACCTGGAGCGAGGTGTTGGTGGACGGGCTTATAGCGGCGACCTCACCGGCGATATCGCAGCCCAGTGTCCGGGGGAGGGGGCCGTTGTAGGACTTGCCCTCTCGCAGATTCAGGTCCAGGTGGTTCAGAGCGCTGGCGCGCACTCGGACCATGATCTCTCCCGGGGCTACCTCAGGCTCAGGCCGGTCGCCGTAGACCAATTTGTCGGTGCCGCCGTGCTCTGTGATGTAAACGGCCTTCATGGGACTGCCTCCTGGTTGATGGAAAACTTGGATAGGAAAACTTGGATGGAACTGTATGCGTTTAATCTCGAGACAGGTGTAAATCAGAGGGAAATCATAACCTGGCATCCAGGCACAGTCAAAGCTGTCTAGGATGAGCCCGTGCCTCTATTGACCCCCTTGGCAATGTCCATCTACTATCCACAGGTTGGTCTGTATTTATGGTTAATCCTTATGGAGTAAAGAATGAGTCTGCCTGAATTCGACGTGACGGGACAGAAGGTTCTGATAGTGGGCGCCGGCCGGGGTATCGGCAAAGGCATCGCCTTGGCCTTCGCCGAGGCTGGGGCAGATGTGGCTATAGCAAGCCTGACCGCGTCTACAGTCGGCAAAGTCGCCGAGGAGATTCGGGCCATGGGCCGCACCGCTTTGCCCGTGACTGGAGACGCCACCAAGGCCGCCGACATGGACAATATCGCCTCTCAGGTCCTGGCCGAGTTCGGGCATATCGACACTCTCGTCACTTGCGTTGGGGATTCAATACGAAAACCGGTGGTCAAGTTGCCGGGCTCTTCGGAAGAGGGCATGACTGAGGACGATTGGAACCATGTGGTAAATATCAACTTGACTGAGGCTTTTCAAGGGTGCCGGGCCGTCGGTCCCCACCTGCTGGAGCGCGGCCAAGGCTCGGTGATCAACATCTCTGGCTGGGCGTCCTTCCGGGGACGGCCCGGTTATTCGGCTTACGATGCTGCTAAAGCTGGGATAATGCGCTTCACCGAGACCGTATCCCAGGAGTGGGCGCCCTTTGGAGTGAGAGTGAATGCCGTCGCGCCAGGCTCGTTTCCAGACCCGGATCAGATGTCAGCCGAGGCCTACCAGGCCCGCCAGGACGACGCCAAAGGCAGAGTTCCCTTGGGCCGCATCGGACAACTGAAAGAGCCCGGTTATCTGTGCGTGTTCCTGGCCTCGCCCGCCGCCTCCTACGTCACGGGGCAGACCTGGGCGGTGGACGGCGGGATCAGCATCAAACATCCCTAGGCACTCTGCATCTCTATTAACCAACTCCTAGGCTTCAACGAGACTAACCGGAGGCCCTATAGCCATGATGGATTACCCTCTGCTCGTGCACCAGTTCCTGGAACGGGCCAGTGTATTCTCCCCACACAAAGAGATAATCAGCCGTGAGGGCGACAGCGCTCACCGGTATACCTACGCAGACCTGACGAAACGGGCGTCCCGCCTGTCGAATGCGTTAGCAGGTCTGGGCGTGGGCAAGGGAGACCGGGTTGGGACGTTCGCCTGGAACACCTACAGGCATCTGGAAGCCTATTTTGCGGCCCCGTCCATGGGCGCCGTGCTCCATACGATCAATATTCGGTTGTTCACTGAAGACCTGGTCCACATAATCAACCACGCCGGGGATAAGGTTATCTTGATCGACCCCGACCTAATGCCCATTTTGGAACCTCTGGCGCCTCAACTGAAGTCAGTTGAACACTTCATTATTATGACCGACGACCGTAGCTTCACGACCACTCTCCCTTCGGCCCACAACTACGAAGACCTGCTCTCAGAGGTCTCCGATGAGTATTCGCCAGTCAGAGTGGGCGAAAATGAACCGGCAGGCTTGTGCTACACGTCGGCAACTACCGGTCGCCCCAAAGGGGTCATCTACTCTCACCGGGGCATCGTTCTGCACTCTATGATGGCTGCCCAGGTCGACACCATCGGATTTCGGGAGCGCGATGTAGTGCTGCCTATCGTACCGATGTTCCATGCCAATTGCTGGGGAGTGCCTTACACCTCAGCCTTGGTGGGAGCCACGCAGGTTCTCAATGGCGTCAGGCCCGACCCTGAAGTTATTTGCCGTTTGATTGACTCTGAGAAGGTGACCCTCAGCCTCGGAGTTCCCACCATCTGGATCGGAGTCTTAGACCATATCGAGCGTTCCGGAAGGGACTACGATTTTTCCAGCTTGCGTGAGATAGTCAGCGGCGGCGCCGCCGTGCCCATCAGCCTGATCCAGGCTTACAAAGAGAAACTGGACGTTAACCTGGTCCAGGCCTACGGGATGACTGAAGCTACACCGATAATCTCCTACAACCGGCCCACAAGCGGTTTTGACAGCGACTCTGACGGGGACAAGTTACAGTTGGCAGGGACCCAAGGCGCTATGGTGCCCGGTCTGGAGATGCGCCTGGTAGATGATGAGAACAACGACATTCCGTGGGACGGAGATCAGCGGGGCGAGCTGCTGTTCAAGGGGCCTTGGATCGCCGACAGCTATTACAACGACCCTCGTACGGAGGAGACCTTCATAGACGGCTGGTACCACAGCGGCGATATCGCTTCAGTGAGTCCAGAGGGCTATATCCAGATCGGCGACAGGGTAAAGGACATGGTCAAGAGCGGTGGAGAATGGATCTCATCGGTGGACCTGGAGACCGCCATCATCGGCCACCCTGGTGTTCTTGAGGCGGCGGTGATTGGCATTCCCCACGAAAGATGGCAAGAACGCCCGCTGGCTTGCGTGGTGGCCAACGCGGATTCGCACGGAAAACTGGACAAGGCCGACGTCTTAGACTTTATCAAAGACCGGTTCGCCTCCTGGTGGATGCCGGATGATGTGGTGTTCATCGACGAGATACCGAAGACCAGTGTCGGCAAGATGGATAAAAAGGTGTTGCGGGAGCGGTACAAGGACCACCAGCTAGAAAACTAACTTATAATCCCAGAAGATTCAGAAGAAGGAAAAGAAGTAACAAACTATTGACTTACCTCTTCTTTTCAGAGAGGCCGGAGCCTCGTTGGTCAAACCTGATCACCGTGTGATTGGCCGACAACTCCTTCCATCAATGACTCCAAACCGGGCTGTGCCACTCGAATTCAATGTGAGATAACCAGTTCGGAGCTTTGACCAGTGGCGGACCTTCCCCCACAGTCGCGTAACAGATCCTTACACCGTCATCGGTTGTGCAAAATCTTAGCTTCTGGTCGGCCATCTACGAGACTCTGGACAGGTCAAGGTCGAGATACGGAGATTCTACCATTACGAAGAGATAGCAGATTCTCAGCCGAGGGCGGCGCGCGATGATGAAATGGGGTCCTCCGACGCTGAGAAACGGAGGTGGAAGTTCGGATTTGAAAGCACCAGAGCCTACGGTGCGTAGGTGTGGGCCAACACAACCACGCCACTTAATTTCGTGTCGTCCGGTAAGGGCCGGTAGGTCTGGCCCTCAGGATCAATAAATGATTGGATCGCGATTCTGTATTCGCCGGCTGTCGTTGGTTCAAGGATTATTTCGACCTTGCCGGCCCGATTGGTCTTGAGAATCGGATCTACACCGTCAGGAGTAAATGCGGTCCCTTCCACTAGAAGAGGGTCCGTGTATGGATTTCCGTCGCCGTCGGTGATTGAGAACTCATAAACCAACACCGGGCGGCCCTCCCGTTCTTCAAGGTAGGTCGAGCCGTCAGAGTAGACAGGTGGTCCAGACCCACCACTGCATCCAATGGCGAGCGCCAGAGTCGAGAAAAGAACACCGGCCAGGAACACAAACCCGAGGCGTCTACTCTTCGCTTGGGTCATCGTCTAACACTCTTTGCAGCCTGGCAATCTCTTTCTTCATCTCGTGCTGGCGGCGGTTCACGTAGAACAGGTATCCAAACAACACCATCCAACTGACCGCGAAAGCTGCGAATAGATACGGCAAGTTTGAAGATGGAAGGTGAGAACTGAGCAATATGAAGTCTAGCAAGCCAACTCCTTGAATGAATTAAGTGGACCGTGGCCCGGTATCTATCAGCCGCGCCTAGCGGCCTCTCCGGCGCAAAGTGAAGCGGATCCGGCCCAGGGCCTCTTCCGTGCTTCGTAACTCCATCCGCTCCGTCACCATATAAACGAAGAAGAATATGAACGTGATAAACGAATACAGCAAAATCAGGTACATCGTCCCGTCCAAGGCGTCTGATTGGGCGAATGGTCCGACGACGGGCGAAGGGTGGATGGACCGCCACCAGACCACCGAGTAATAAACGATGGGGACATCTATGAAGCCTACGATCCCGACGACGGCGGCGTAGATCGCGCCTTTGGACTGGGTCGGCGCGTACGACCTGACCATCAGATAGGCCACATAGATCAACCAGAGGATCATCGTGGTGGTCAGACGGGGTTCCCAGGTCCACCAGGTGTTCCAGACCGGCCTGGCCCAGATAATGCCCGTGAGGAGCGCCAGGGTGACGAAGACAACACCTACTTCTGCCGAGGCGTAAGCAACCCCGTCCCACTTGGGCGTACGCTTGACCAGGTACATCAAGCTGAAGATGAACACCGCGAAAAAAGCCAGGAAAGACATGATTGCGATTGGCACGTGGAAGTAGAAGACCCGTTGCACGTGGCCAAGCACGGAATCTGTGGGCGCGACCATGAATATCAGGTAGAGGTCCACCAGCATCATTACGCCGGTGATTATGGCTAATGATGTCTTGACGCTTGGGAATCGACCCAGGCTACCGGAAAGCTCTAAATTCTGAGTGTTTGCCAACCTAGATCACTCCTCCACTACGAATGCGAAGACCCATGGACATATTACCAAAAACAGGGCGTCGAACACGCCGATCAAAGGGAGCCACCGGCCTAGCCCTATGAAGGTCTCCCCACCAACGGCCCGCGTCGAAGCCTCCACTGCGGCGATGATTACCGGCAGCAACACTGGGAAGAACAAGACCGGCAGCATGATCTCCCGTGACCGGGTCTGCACGGCCATTGCTGAGAATAGCGTGCCCACTACAGCGAATCCCAGCGTGCCTAGGAAGATCGTGAGCAACAACGTCCAAGACAGTGCCGAGAAATCTAGCATCACTGCGTAAACTGGCAGCAACGCCGCCTCAACAAGCAGCATGAATATCAGACTCGTCAGCGCTTTCCCAAGGAAAATGGCGTCGCGGCTCACTGGCGAGATCAGCAGTCCCTCAAGTCCACCTTGCTCCTGGTCCCGCACGAATGCCCGGTTCATGGCTAGGACGGCGGCGAAGGCGAAGGCAGCCCATAGGATGCCGGGAGCGAGTTCCTCAGACCTGCCAGGGGTGTTGTTCAGGGCAAAGTTGAACACCACTACTACCAGCAATCCAAAGACCACAACAGAGATTATGAGGTCTCTGGACCGTAATTCCAGTAGCACGTCCTTCCAGACGATGATCATGACGGGTCCCAGCAACCCCATTACCGTCCGGCCTCCAAGGCATCGGCCAGGGCTTGGCGGATATCGCTATTTTCGAGTGTGTTGCCGTCTGCTTGGGTATAGGAACCCGGGAAGACCACCTTGCCGCCGCGCAACACCCCAGCCCGGTGCCCCCAGGTCATCCCTAGGTCTAAGTCGTGCGTGGTCATGATTACCGAGCGTCCGGAATCTGTCCATTCAGCCAATAACGTGCCCAGGATGGATACCGATTCCCGGTCCAGGCCGGCTTCCGGCTCGTCTAAAAGCAGAACGTCTGGCTCGTGGAGGATAGCTCTGGCGATGGCCGCCCGCTTCTGCATGCCATTAGACAAAGTGCGCACGCGGTGGTCGGCTCGGCTGGTCAGTTTCACCTTCTCCAGAACTTCATCGACCCTCGGTTTATGGTCCTTGAGCCCAAATAACCGGCCATAGTAGATCAGGTTCTCCCGGCAAGTCAGGTCGTCATAGAGCAGGCTGCGGTGGCCGACGACTCCAATTCGGCGGCGGACCTCTTCGGGCCTAGTCCGCAGGCTATGTCCGGCGACTGCCACTGAGCCATGGTCGGCACGGACGTGGGTGGACAGTATTCGTAACAGAGTGGTCTTCCCAGCCCCGTTGGCGCCGAAGATTACCAGCGTCTGGCCCCAAGCCACAGTCAGGTCGAGGTCCCACAAGACCGGCCACTCGCCAAAACTCTTCTCTAGGGAACGTGCCTGGACAGCCTCCGTAGCAGCCGTTGTCACGATAAACGCTCGGAGATTGGGATAGGTCGCAGGATTATTTGTTCAATGGGAGGGATCGGATTCAACCCGGCACGACTTGAACCTGGCTGGGTAGGAAGAGAAAGGCCTGAATCGGCGCGGATAGATGGGTGATTTGAGGTGGTTTCCACTGGGGTCTCGTGGGGGTTCTAGAGAGAGTAAGACCTTCAGGATTCTACTTAAGGGGCCATTGAATAGCAAGGCAGGCCGAAGGCTTTAGGCCCTCGGCGACGCGCGTAAATCGAGGATAGTTGCTGCTGGCAGGGTAACTAACGCCATGATATGATAGGCACGATTGACGGAAGAGGCATCACGGCAAGAGCGCCATCGAAGGCCACGTCTGTCTTTCGCCACTTTTACGCCGCGATTGGGGGAAAGGAAGACCTGTCTTGATCGACAGAGGAATGGATCCCTTGGACGAATTCGGAGACGAGGCCCCGGCCCGCTCCAACCGGACCAGATTTCTGGTCCTAAGCGCCGTTATCGTCCTCGCTTTGGGCTACATGATTTATGCCGCCTTCCCCGGTAACGCTCTCTACTTTCTCACGGTCAGCGAGTTCAACGAACGCTCAGAGGTCCAAGATGGACGGCTGTTGCGGGTGTCCGGCAAATTGGTGGAAGGGACGTTCGGGCGCGAAGGCAACTCCCTAGAATCCCAGTTCCAGATCACCGACAAAGACGGCGATACTCTCGGCGTAACCTTGATGGCCAGCTTTACCGGCGTCCTGCCGGACTTGTTTTTCAATCCCCATTCCGAGCTTATTTTGGAAGGAAGTTACGGGGGCAACGAGGTTTTTCACGCCGATGCGATCCTGGTGAAATGTCCGTCCAAGTATGTGGACTTGGAAGACGAACTGAACTCGGCGCAAAACCCAATACAAGGTTGACGGGACCGCGCAACTGACTCGAAAAATCAAAATCCCCTGGATTATTCCAGGGGATTTTCTTTTAGTAGCCGCTACTGCGGGACCGCCACAAGAGTGATGAGTTCTCCCAGCGAATCCGGTCGATCAGCGATTGCTTCAGGGCGGATGGAGCACTGATGCCGGGCAGCTTGCCCAAAGCGCCGATGGTGGAAGACAAAGTTCCCACGAATGCCTGGCACGGTCCGCATTTACTCAGGTGAGGTTGGAATGCCGACCGCAGGTCAGGTTTGAGGTCGTTGTCGATGTAGGCGGAAGAGTGATTGGCCACGTCATCGCAGTCGAATTCACCGTTGCCGAAGAATCTTTTTATGGCGTTAAACACGGTATTTGCCTCCGTTCCATTCTAAGCCTGTTTAATATTAATTCGGAAGCCCGTCTACAGGCAACACCTGGAGCTTAGGGATGTTGTCGATTTGTCGTCAGTATTTTCTTTTCATAATCTTAGATGCACTACAACTTAATTTCGGTTGCAAGTGCACAAATACTGAATGAAAAACGCCCCGCAGTTCAGCGAGGCGTTTTGTTCATACGAAATTAGCGCTCGAAACCTAGAATTCAAAGGCCCCAAGCAACTGTTCCACGGTTTTAGGATTTGCCTTTTCCCAGGTGTTGACCACGCTCTGGTCAAGAGAAAGCCGGTCAGTGTCGTTGTAGAGCACCCCCACTGGGATTCCGCCTTGCTGCAGTATCTCGTGAGCGGCCGCTTTGTCTGACGTGTCGTGGTCCTCGGGAATATCCCAGAGGGTGGGCTGGATACCGTTTTTGAGATCGCCCTTCAATTCGATGAAGGTGTCGTTATAGGTGGTGCAAGGCGATTGGACGTGAACGATGGAAAACCCGGGGTGGTTCATGCCTTGGCTTATAAGCTCGGATAGTGGGCGGGGCTGGCCTGAGAATCCGGAGGCGATATAGGTCACCCCCAAGGTCAGGTACAGTTCCAGCGGGTTGGTTTTGGTTTCCAGCTTGCCGTACGGCGTGCTGCTGGTTATGGCGCCTTCCAGCGTGGTCGGAGAGCTCTGGCCCTTTGTTAGGCCGTAAACGCCGTTATCCATGATCACGGCGCAGACGTTCAAGTTACGGGCTGCCTGCGGCGCAATATGTTCGCCGCCGATGCTGAGGAAGTCGCCGTCGCCAGCCACCACAACTACGTTCAAGTTGGGTTGGGCCATTTTTACGCCCAAGGCGATCGGTAGCGAGCGGCCATGGATCCCGTGGATGCCGTAAGGCTGGTCTCCTTCCAAGAGGTGGACCAAGTTGCCGGAGCAGCCGATGCCTGCCACCACCACGTTATTCTCCATGGGCTGGCCGGTCTCTTCCGCCCGGTTGATCATGGCCATCTCAAGGGCGCGTCTGACGCCGAAATCGCCACAGCCGGGGCACCATTTGAAATCGTATTCAGGGTTCTTCTTGCTCATACCTTGGCCGTCTCCTTCAGTTGAGCTTTCGTCATCTCCGTAATCTTTTCCACCAAGGTGCGGGCCTTGAATGGGAGGCCTGTGTATTGGGTTATGGACTCCGCTTTCACGCCCATCGATCGCAAAATACTGGAGAATTGGCCCTGGTAATTGAGTTCAGGCACAATCACCAAGTCTTTCTGCTTCAGCTCTTCCAGCATCTTTGGAGGAAGCGGGTTCAGGAACATGGTGTAATACCAACCTACCGGCAAACCGCTTTCTTTCAGTACGTTATAAGCTTCTCTAGACGGACCTTTGCTTCCACCCCAAGAGACCACAGCCACCGAATGCTCCGGCTGGTCTCGTTCGTAATCGTCTTCTTCCAGCAATTTGATCTTGCTGAACCGGCGTTCGGTCATTTGGATGTGGCGCTCTCCCAAGTGAGTGGTGTCGCCCATGTCGTCGTGTTCGCTGCCGTTGGCTACGTAGGCGCCGGGGCTCCCTGGGATGGGCATCGGCGAGAGCTCGTGTCCCGCGTACCGTTGGTAGCCGTTGGTGCCAGAGTAAACCAGCCGCTTGGCCTCTTTTATCTTGGATAGGTCTGGTTTGGGTATGTTCTGGGCCCTTTCAGCCAAGGACATTTCGCTCATCAAAATCACGGGGCCTTGGTATTTCTCGGCCCACTCCAAAGCTTTGACGGCGCCATAGAAACATTCTTCTACTGTGCCGACGGCGATGATGGGCAATCTTACGTCGCCGTGGGCCGGGTACATGCAGCCCATAAGGTCGGATTGCTCAGTCTTGGTGGGCAGACCCGTGGCGGGCCCGCCTCGCTGCACGTTTACAACGACAAGAGGAATCTCAGCGATCCAAGCCAGACCGAGACCCTCGCTCATCAACGAGACGCCGGGGCCGGCGGTAGCGGTCATGGCGCGTTTACCGGCGTACCCTGCTCCAAGGATGGCG
>VFHG01000018.1 GCA_009392075.1 SAR202 cluster bacterium | reverse complement strand
CCACGACGCTCTGGAAAACTGCCAATTACAACTCTATTACGGGCATTTTTACCTGCGCAGCAAGGGCCAAACGATCATGGTAGACACCGGCATGGGCCCCGGACCGCATCCCAGCCGGGACAACCGCACCGGGGACATGCTGAACCAACTCAAGATCTCCGGAGTTAATCCGGAAGATGTTGACCTGGTTGTGATCACCCACATGCACATAGACCACGTTGGCTGGAACGTCGACTACACTGGTCTGGAACCCAAGCCGTACTTTCCCAACGCCCGTTACCTGGCGCCCCGTTTGGACTGGGACCATTTCACCAAGCCGGAATTCGCCGCCAACGCTCCCTGGGTCGAAGAGAATATCCTGCCGTTGGAAAAGATGGGCCTGCTAGAACTGATCGATGACGGACATCTGGTCAACGACGAGATCACGGCCATATCCACGCCGGGCCACACCCCGGGGCACATGGTGTTCAACATAACTTCCCAGGGCGAGAAGGCCATGGTGGTGGGCGACCTGCTGCACAGCAAAGTGCAGGTGGAACGGCCGGAATGGACCGCTGGAGTAGACACTGACAAAGAAGCCAGCCGGAAAAACCGCATGATGATCCTGGACAAGGCCGAATCAGAGGACATCGTGATCGCTGCCGGTCATTTCCATCCAAACGACCACATCGGCAAGGTGGTCCAGTTGGAAGGCAAACGTTACTGGCAGGTCATCAAATAGCTGACAGCTATCAGATTTTAGCGGTCACACTGGAGATATTGTGAGCCCGGAAGACGGACCAGAAGAACAATCAAACGACGATCCGCAAGGGATGGCGAAAGACCTGGACCAAGCTGCCTTGGATTTCCGGCAGCGTTACTACGGCCCAGACAATAGCCCGGTCCCGCCGGCGGCGATGGCCGAACTGGCGCCTGAGGTAATGCGCCTGGTGGACTCGGTTATCTACGGTGAGATCTACAACCGGCCGGCCGTTGACCTGAAGACCCGCAGCCTTTGTACCATCGCTGCGTTGGTGGTTTTGGGCCATAGCCCGCAGATGATCAAGCGGCACATCTCCGGCGCGCTCCACATCGGCGTCACCCGTGAAGAAATATCGGAGATCATCGCTCAGATGGTCTTCTACGGAGGCATGCCGGCGGCGGTCAACGCTTTCCGCGTGGCCAAAGAGGCCTTCGATGAATCGCCGGACGGCCTAACACCAGACGGCGCACAGGCTGAGGGACCGGCAACCGTGCAATATAAAGAAGACGATGCGGCCTACGCCACCGCCCCGCTGCCCGAACGTCCGGACCCCGCTGATGAGATTTCGGACGACGATCCAGACCAAAAAGGCGACGGCCAGTCTCGTCTTAGGCCCCTTGGGCAGCCACCCATGACGGCGCAAAAACCGCAGCGCCGCCCATCTGATATGAGTAGGAGAGAACGCGATGAAGTTGGGTTTCATCGGGACCGGCAACATGGGGAATCCCATGGCCGTCAATCTGATCAAAGCAGGCCATCAACTAACCGTCCACGACCTTCGGCGCGAGGCCGCAACCAACCTGTTGGAGATGGGCGCAAGCTGGGTGGACAGCCCAAAGGAGGCCGTGCAGGGCAACGTGGCGGTGTTCACGTCCCTCCCCGTTCCCCGGGACGTGGAGGCGGTGGTCCTGGGCGAAAACGGAATCCTGGAAGGGGCAAGTGAAGGATCCGTTTACTTCGACCTATCAACCAACTCTCCCACGATGATTCGGCGGCTCCATGAGGAGTGCGCCGCCAGGGGGGTGACCCTGTTGGATTCTCCGGTTAGCGGAGGCGTATACGGCGCCGCTGCGGGGACACTGGCGGTGATGGTCGGCGGCGATAAAGCCATGTACGATCGGTTCAAGCCAACCCTGGAGGCCATCGGCACCCACGTGGTCTACTGCGGAGACATCGGCAACGGTTCCGTCTGCAAGATCTGCAATAACTTGATGAGCATGGGAACTGGAGTCCTCTTGGCCGAAGCCCTCACTTTGGGAGTCAAAGCCGGCGTCGACCTTGGCATCCTGGCTGACGTGATAAACAATAGTTCCGGCGGCTCCAAGCGGCTGCTAGAGAAGTTCCCCCGGTACCTCTTCAAAGGCAATTTCGAACCCGGTTTTGCCACGGCCCTGGCGGCGAAAGACGTCCGGCTGGCAACCGACCTCGGCCGGGAATACGGGATTCCCATGGAACTCTCCAACCTGGTGGACCAGCGGCACGTAGAGGCTATGTTCCGCGGTTGGGGTCCGGAGGACTCGGACGCAGTGGCCAAGATTCAAGAAGAAAAATCCGGCGTCCAACTACGGCTGCACGACTAAGCGGCGACTCCGCTTTTTGGAAAAAGCACGCTTGTCTTTTTAAAACCCTGCAATCAGACATTACATATTTTCGGAGGACGGAATGACAACTAATGACATGGAACGGTCCAAGATAGTGGAGGCCAGTGACACCATCGAGGCCATCGAAGAGTGCTATAGGATGGGCTGGAGCGACGGCCTGCCTGTTGTTCCGCCCGTGGACTATAAGGTCAGGGAGATGCTGGAGATGGCCGGGCTCACCGGCGAGGAAGAGATCATCTCATTGGAGATGCGGAACCGGGTGCTTACCTCCGAGAATGTGGCCGCCAACGCCGTTATGGCTGGCTGCTTACCGGAGTACTTCCCAGTTTTGGCCACCACCTTGAAGACCCTTGAGGAAGAGAAGAATTACGTTCACATGGCTTCGGCTTCAACGAGTTCCCCTGCCATATTGATGGTGCTGAATGGACCCATCAGAGACCAGATCGGCGCCAACTACAAGGACGGACTTCTCGGACCCGGCAACCGGGCGAACGCCGTTTTGGGGCGGGCCATCCGACTCTGTTTCATGAACGGCTTCGATGCCAGGCCGGGCACTCTGGACCGAGGGACATTGGGCAACCCCAGCAAGTACACCCTGTGCTTCGCCGAGAACGAGGAAGACTCGCCCTGGGAACCCCTGCACGTCGCCCGCGGGTTCAAGAAAGAAGACAGCACAGTCACCGTGGCTGTGGCCTACAACCCGATAACGGTGAATGCGTCATACGGTCACACCGGGGAATCAATCTTGATGGCTATCGCAGACACCCTTAAATGCGCATCCATGGCTTTCCGGTACCCATCTCAGTGGGTCTTGGTCATTGGCCCGGAGCATGCCATCACGTTGAATGACGACAACTGGACCCGCAAGGGAATCCAGGATTACATGATGGAGAACGCGGTACGTCCCCAGAGCGAGCTTATTCGCTTGGGCATCGCCCAGGGCCCGGAGCGGGAAGGCGACGATAAGATCATCCGCCGCTGCGCCCAGGACCCCGAGGATATTCTTGTGCTCATGGGCGGCGGCACTGGCGGCCGGAACAGCGCCATCATCGACACCACTCGGTTCAAGATCAGGACCACCAAGATAGAGAACCCTAAAGGATAGCCGGTCTGATTACGCCCCTATCGGTCTGCGGTTAACCCAGGCCATTAGAGCCTTGCATAATGGAGGCTCCGGTGTATTATTATGGGAACGCAATCTTCTCGCTATCCATACCGACTGGAACCGAAGCTAAATTAGTTTGGGAGGGATCATGGCTGAGACCATTACAGTTAGGAACATGAGACTAGTAAATCCCACTGGAACGTCGTTGTCGTCCGGTGATTTTCAATTGAACGACCGCCCCGATACCCTTGCGGGCAAGACCTTGGGCCTGCTGGAAAACTCCAAGGCCAACTCGGATAAGGTCCTCCACGAACTTGGCCAGATGCTTAAAGAGAAGTACGACCTGAAGGACATTGTCTGGTTTAACAAGCATTCGGCATCCCTGCCCACCAAACCCGACGTGGTTCAGGACATGATTAACAAGGTGGACATTCTGATTACCGGGATCGGCGATTGAGGCTCCTGCAGTTCGTGCAGTGTGCACGACGGAATCGAGATGGAGCGCCTGGGTCTGCCGACCGCATCTATCATCACCCACGTGTTTAACAACACAGCTAAAGCCATGACCCGCATGATGGGCGTGCCCGACTTCGAATACATCGTCGCCGAGCATCCCCTCTCCAG
>VFHG01000017.1 GCA_009392075.1 SAR202 cluster bacterium | reverse complement strand
ATACAGTGCTCGTTCCGGTCACCGGGTTCGGCCTCAAAGATGAGCCGCCACCGCCGTGTCCTTCGCCGGTCGCATGATCGATGTGCCGGTGGATGAATGGGCCAAGGTGGTGATGTCTACATCCACGGCCTGCCGTCTGAGGGACGCTGAGAAACACGCTGCCCGTGACGCAGCATAAGCAAGGTCTAAGGCTGGAAAATCGCCACCGCATCGGCCGCCCTGACCCCTTGTCCTGTGGGCAGGACCATCAGCGGGTTGATGTCCAGCTCAGCGAGGCTGCCTTCCAGTTGGGCTCCCAGTTGAGAAACGCGCACTAGCGTATCGGCCAGGGCGGCGATGTCGGCTGCGGGCTGTCCCCGGAACCCCTCCAATAGGCGGGCCCCTTTAACTTCGGCAATCATCTCTAGGGCATCGCTTTCGTCGATGGGACAGAGGCGCAGGGAGACGTCGTTGTAGACCTCCACCATCACTCCGCCGGAGCCAAAGAGAATCGTTGCTCCCAACTGGGAGTCGTAACTGACTCCAACTATCACTTCCACGGCGTCGGCGACCATCTCCTGTACGAGCACTCCGTTCATACCTGCGCCGGCGTTCGCAGCATTAGACGTTACCTCATCGTAAGCCGCCCGCACTGCAGCTTCGTCGTCGAGTCCCAACTTGACCAGACCGGCCTCTGTTTTATGGGGCATGCCCGTAACATCTGCTTTCAACACCACTGGGTAGCCAATCTCACTTCCCGCTTCCACCGCGGCGTCTGCGGTCTGAACTAGGGTTTCCGTGGTGACCGGCACGCCCCACTCGGCCAACAGATGCTTGCTCTGGTGCTCTGAAAGTGCGACCCCGCCCTTCACGGCCAGCTCGTTGGCAACAGTCTGCTGCTCGGTGGTGATGCTTGGAATCGCAGGGAAACCAGCTTGGCCTCGGCGCTCAAGCCAGATGTGGTAATCAAGCAGGCTGCGGATACCGGTCGCCAACCGGTTGGGGGTGTAGAACACCGGGATGCGGGCCTTTTTCAACATATCTAGGCCCGCCGATTCTCTCCGGCTGCCCGTCCAAAGGAAGGCCAGAGCCATCTCTTGGTCCAGGTCCCGCTGGGCGATAACCTGCTCTGCTTGGGCGTCGCCGCCGGAGCTGGCCACCACCAGCGTGCCCATCGCCGGGTCGTTGGCCATGAACTGCATAATCTCCGGGAAGGAATCGCTGTTGGCGAATCCGGTGACGTCCGAAGGATTGGACGCCCATCCGAACCCTTTCAACACACCGTTGATTCCGTCCCGAGCGGTGTCGTTGAGTTCAGGCAGGTCCAAGCCCACTTGGCCGCACATGTCGGCCGTCAGGGAGCTGATTCCTCCGGAGTGGGACACCACTGCCAAGCCTTGGGCCGGTGGTGGCGGGGAGTTGGCCAGAAGGTTGGAAACTTCCAAAAGCTCGTCATAGTCAGCGACTCGAATCACACCGTACTGGGACAGCGCGGCGTCGTAAAGCGCGTCCAGGCCGGTGAGCGCGGCGGTATGCGACTGGGCCGCCTTGGCGCCCAGATCCGACCGGCCGATCTTGATGAGGACGATTGGCTTGCCGCGTTCCGCCGCGAGCTTGGCTATCTCGATGAATTTGCTGGCGTCTTTGAATCCTTCCACGAATCCAGCGATCACTTTGGTGTCATCGTCATCCAGCAGGTAACGCACGAAATCCGAGAAATCCAGGTCGGCCTCGTTGCCCGTTGAGATGATGTAGCTCAGGCCGATGCCGCTGTCCAACGCCCGGTTCAGGAACGGCCCGAATGCCGACGCGCCGCTCTGGCAGACCAGCCCCACTGGCCCGCCGAGTCCCTCGGCTCCGCGGGAAGATGAACTGACCCAGATGTTGTCCTTCACGTTGGCCAACCCCAGGCAATTGGGGCCACTTATTCGCAGTCCCGACTCTCTGGCGAATTCCCCCAATTGGGCCTGAAGGTCCCGCCCTTCCTGAGTCCCCCGCTCTGAGAACCCTGCGGAGATAACGATGGCCGCTCTGGTCCCCTTCTGGTGACATTCGTTCAGCACATCCAGGACCTGCCCGGAGGAGACAACTACGCCGACCACGTCTGGGGCTTCGGGAAGGTCGCTGACGCTGGGATAACACTTGACACCCATGACTTCGTCGTAACGTGGGTTCACAGGGTAGACGCTGACCCGGTCCCCAGCCTTCAACGCCGCGGCCAGCATCCGGCCGCCGTATTGCAAACGCGGCGTGGCCCCGACGACGGCGATCGAGCGGGGATTGAGCATCTTGTCGATAGAGGAAAGTTGGTCATCGGTCCAGCTGGTCACGTGCGGCTCCGTAGGTGTTGATTACAGGGTTTATCGGCGTCTGAGAAATCTCAGTCCGAGACTACCACGCTTTTACATCAACTGGGAACACCTGAAAATGCCATCAACCAGTCATGCGTAAACAGTAAGCAGGCTCGCCATATGCTAAACTCCCTTCAGTCTGGGACTCAGGCCGAAAAATAGGCCGGTCCGACAGGAGAAAAGTATGGCTTCCAACGTGGTCCTTTCAAATGAAGAATTCAATGTGGTCGGCAAAAGGCCCATCCGCCACGACGGCAACGATAAGGTAACCGGGCGGGCGCGCTACAGCGCCGATATGACTCTTCCTCGACTACTCCATGGCAAGATTCTGCGCAGCCCCCACGCCCACGCGCGAATCAAGGCCATCGACCCCACCCGAGCCCTAGCTCTCTCAGGCGTGAAGGCAGTGGTGACCTCTGCGGATTTCGCTCAGCCAAGCGGCAAGGTCGCCGACTTGGGTGAAGGCGCCATGGCCAACCCCAAGTGGATCAGCAACAACTGTATGGCCGCCGAAAAGGCCCTATACAAAGGCCACGCCGTAGCGGCAGTGGCAGCGACTAGTCTGCAGGTAGCGGAAGAGGCACTTGCATTGATTGACGTGGACTACGAGGTCCTGACGGCCGTGACCGACATCATCGAGGCCATGAAAGGCGATGCCCCTGTTTTGCACGAACGCCTGGCCAACTCTCAAAATGTGGACATCCGTCCCGGCGGACTGCGCGACGATGATGATGCGGGGAAAGCCACGAATATCTCCAACCATTTCGTCTTTGAGCTGGGCGACGCTGAAAAAGGGTTCAAAGAAGCAGACATCATAGTGGAGCGGGAGTACCGGACCGCCACCGTGCATCAGGGTTATATCGAACCCCACTCCGCCACCGCGATGTGGGGCGAAGACGGAAAATTGACCGTTTGGTGCAGCAGCCAAGGCCATTTTCAGATTCGGGACCTGACAAGCCTGGTCCTTGGCATCCCTGTTTCCCAGATCAAGGTAGTGCCCATGGAGATCGGCGGAGGCTTCGGAGGAAAGACAGTTATCTACCTGGAGCCGGTGGCCGCCGCGCTCTCCAAGAAAGCGGGGCGCCCAGTGAAGATTTCCATGGCCCGTCCCGAGGTATTTGAAGCAACCGGCCCAACCTCCGGCAGTTTTATCCGTGTGAAGATCGGCGCCAACAAAGAGGGAATGATCACCGCAGCGGACGTCACTATGATGTACGAAGCCGGCGGTTTCCCTGGCTCTCCCATAGTTCAGGCCTGTCAATGCGTTCTGACTCCCTACGAGGTTGCCAACGGCAGGATCGAAGGCTACGACGTGGTGGTCAACAAACCCAAAGCTGCCGCCTACCGCGCCCCGGGTGTGCCGGCCGCGGCCTTCGCTACGGAATCGGTCATCGACGAGATCTGCGAGAAGCTTGGCATGGACCCGCTGGAATTCCGGGTCAAGAACGGCACCCAAGAAGGGAGCCGCCGGATTCCTGGCCCAGTGTTACAGACCGTGGGCTATCAAGAAACTTTGGCCGCGGCCATGCAAACCGACCACTACAAATCAACCCTTGAAGGCCCGAACCGGGGCCGGGGTGTTGCTGCTGGGTTCTGGTTCAATGGTACCGGACCGGCCTGCGCAACCGCCAGCGTGAATGGCGATGGGACCGTGAGCCTGACCGAGGGCTCGCCCGACATCGGCGGAGGCCGGGCATCTATGGCCATGCAGATGGCCGAGGTGTTGGGAATTCCCGCTGAAGATGTCCACCCATCGGTGGGCGACACCGATGCCGTGGGATACACTTCATTGACCGCCGGTAGCGGCGCCACATTCAAGTCTGGCTGGGCTTCTTATGAGGCGGCCCATGATATCAAGCAGCAGATGATCGAGAGGTCTGCGCGGATCTGGGAGATTGATGTCAAAGACGTGGAGTTCAAAGAGGGCGTTGCTTCTCACAAGTCGGACCCTGAGTTGAAGTTAAACTTCAAACAGATCGCGGCGCGGTTGAATAGCACCGGCGGTCCGATCGTAGGCCGGGGCAATGTGAATCCGGCGGGCGTCGGCAACGCCTTCGCCGTGCACATAGTAGATGTGGAAGTTGACCCAGATACCGGTAAAGTAGACATCCTACGCTACACCGCCCTTCAGGACGTCGGAAAGGCCGTCCATCCCAGTTATGTGGAAGGTCAATTGCAGGGTGGTGTGGCCCAGGGGATCGGTTGGGCGCTCAACGAGGAGTACGTTTACAACGACTCGGGCGAGATGTCCAACTCGTCGTTCCTGGACTACCGGATGCCCACCAGTTTAGATCTGCCGATGATCGACACCGTTATCGTCGAGGTCGCCAATCCGGGCCATCCTTTTGGAGTCCGCGGAGTTGGTGAAGTGTGCATCGTGCCTCCCATGGGCGCGGTGGCCAACGCCATCCACAACGCTGCGGGAGTCCGAATGGATGTGCTCCCCATGTCCCCGGCCAACGTTCTAGAAGCCCTTTGGGCCAAAGACGGGAAATAGGGAGCCAAATAGTCTGGAGAGGATTTCGCTCTCACCTAAAGTTAATAACAAACGCCCCGGCTCAATTGCCGGGGTGTTTGTGACTATAAGGAATGATTCGATGACTCAGCCCGGCCCGTCGACCAACACCGGCCCAGAATTCGTTAGGGAAATGGCGCGGAGCTTCTGGTATTCCGCCATCTTGCGCGCCGCGATCAAGCTAGAAGTCTTTGCGCTCTTGGAAGACCGGGCCCTCACCTACCAGGAAGTTGCCGATTCCTTGAGTGCGTCGCCAAGGTACACTCAAGCCTTCCTGGATTGTTGTGTAGTCCTGAAGTTGCTGGAAGAATCGGCCGGAAAATTCACCAACTCCTCAAACGCATCCAGCTTTTTGGTCAAGGGAAAGGATTCCTACGTTGGAGACCATGCCCTGCACCATACGAACACCTGGGTTTCTTGGGGCCGCTTGGACGAGGTCGTCAAGGACGGCAAGACCCTTCTGCCATTCGAGACCGGGTTCGTAGACCCAGACACCTACTGGACCAATTACATGACCGGCCAGCACAACCGGGCGACCTCGGGTCAATCCCGCCAATTGGTCGAGAACGTCGATATTCGAGACAAACGAAATCTCATCGACCTGGGCGGCGGGGCCGCCAGCTATAGTATCGCCCTCTGTGAAGCCAACCCCCAGCTTAAGGCAGTGGTCGTCGATCAGAAAGAGCCGCTAAGAATCGCCCGGCCTCTAGTTGAGCAAAGCACCATGACGGATCGGATCACCCTGCTGGAAGGCAGCTTTTTTGAGACCGACCTCGGGACCGGATATGACGTTTGCTTGATCTCCGGGGTTGTCCTGATCTCGCCTGAAGAGGACTGCCAAAAACTGTTCAAGCTCGCTTTCGAGATTCTTGCGCCTGGTGGACTGGTTATAGTCCAAGACTATATGCGCCTTGAAGACAACCCCGGGCGCAAACGCCTGGATACTCTAGAAGACCTTTATGTCTTGGTGGTCTTCAACCCCGGAGCAGGTGACCGCGAAGGCGCCGAAGTCGTCTCATGGCTAGAAGATGCGGGATTCAATACCCCGAAGACGATCCCATTGCCGACCCAGTTGGGCCTGATCACGGCGGAAAAGGCAGCGGCGCCCTAGGTCCAGAGTTTCTGATCGATGTGTCAGTAATTTGAACAGGTAACAGGGAGAACGATTGAGCTACCTGGGCCGGTCGATAAAAAGGTTCGAAGACGCCCGATTGGTGATCGGTGATGGCGTATTCATAGACGACATCAAATTGCCGGACATGCTCCATGTCGCTGTGGTGCGCAGCGTACACGCCCACGCTCGCATCCGTTCAATAGATGTCGTCGATGCTCTAGAGCTAGATGGGGTAGTGGAAGTCCTCACTGGGTCTGACCTCGCTGGTAAAATACCGAACCTGCCGATCAGACCCATGGGCGATCGTTCTGTGGACGAATTCAACCCGCCGGAACATCCGGTCCTAGCCCAGGACAAAGTGTGTTACGTTGGCCAGCCTGTAGCGGTGGTGGTGGCCAAAAACCCATACCTGGCCAGAGACGGCGCCGAATTGGTGGCCGTGGACTACGAGCCTCTCACCCCGGTCGTAAACCCAGTTGACGCCGCTAACGAAGATGTGCCGGTCATCCACCCCCACTTGGGGACCAATGTGGCGATGCGGTCGGTCCAAGAGGGCGGGGACATTGAAAAGGCATTTGCCCAAGCTGCTCACATAGTCCGTCAGAAATACCAGATTCCCCGCCTTGCGCCGTCGTCTATGGAAACGCGGGGCGTCATTGGCAATTACGACGCCTCCAGCGATCTGCTGACCGTTTGGGACTCCACCCAAGCGCCCAACCAGATCAAAAAGTATCTAGCGCAAATGCTCGGTCGGCCGGAAGAGTCCATTCGCGTTGTGGCCCCCGATGTGGGTGGCAGCTTCGGCATCAAAGATTGTCTGTTCTCTGAAGATGTCCTGATGCCCTTTCTTGCTCTGCGGTTACAGAAACCGGTTAAGTGGATCGAGGACCGCCAGGAGAACCTGATCACCTACCATGGCAGGGGCATGAGCCTGGATGCGGAGGTGGCCGTTGATAAAAATGGTGTGATACTGGGCATACGGGCGAGTATCCTGGCGGACATTGGGGCCTATTTTTATTTCACCACTCCCTTCCCGTTGTTCAATGCTGCCCGCCGGATAACCGGGCCCTATGACGTCCCCGCAGTGAGGGTGGACCTGTTAGGCGTTATCACCAACAAGACTCCTGTCGCCGCCTACCGGGGCACCGGAAGCCCGGAAGCAGCCTTCTGTATCGAGCGGACGCTGGACCTGATTGCTAAGGACCTGGGACTGGACCCGGCAGAGATTAGGCGTAGTAACTACATCTCCAAAGGCGCATTCCCTTATAAGTCCTGCACCGGCAACATGTATGATTCGGGCGATTATCTGCTGGCGCTGGACCGCGCCTTAGAGTTGGTTGAATACTCGGCGTGGCAAGAAAAGATCAAGCAGCGACGGCCAGGTGATCCTTATCTCGGCGTCGGACTGGCGACGTTCATAAAATCTTCTGGAGCGGGGGGAGAACACCGGGTTGAGAGCGCGCGAGTAACGATAGACTCTTTTGGGCAGGTCGACGTCTACACCGGCGTTTCGCCTCACGGCCAGGGTACCGAGACTACTTTTGCCCAGATCGCAGCAGAAACACTGGGAGTGGACCCCAGCCAGGTGCGAGTACACCACAGCGATACTGCTATATATCCTCATGGCATCGGCACCAGCGCCAGCCGGGGCCTAATCATCGGCGGCTCCGCCGTCCAACTGGCCCTTCAGGAAGCGCGCGAAAAGTTAGCCGGCTTCGCGTCCAAGTTCTTTTCCTGTCCCGCAGCGGATATCAAGTTTTCGGATGGAGAAGTTTTCGATCTTCATCATCCTGACACAAAGATCCCCTTCGAAAAACTAGCGGCGATGGAGTCGGGACTGGACTTTGAGCATGAGTACACCCTTCCCCAAAGCCCTGTCTCATTCGGTGCCCATGCAGTGGTGGTCGAGGTGAACCAGGACACGCTCGCATTGAAGATCCTGCGCTATGTTGGCGTGCATGATTGTGGGCAGATCATCAATCCCATGATCGTCGAGGGTCAGATTCATGGCGGGATAGCCCAAGGTATTGGGCAAGCTCTGATTGAAAGCATCGTCTACAGCGAGGAAGGACAACCGCTAACTGGCAGCCTGATGGACTACGCCCTCCCAAGGTCGACAATGATCCCCGACCTAACGCTGGACACGATCGACACAATCTCGCCAACCAATCCTTTGGGCGCCAAAGGCATCGGTTCAGTCTCCACCGTTCCCTCCCCGGCAGCGATTGCCAACGCCGTGATGAATGCCATCTCTCCCTCCGGTGTCCGCCACATCGACGCCCCATATACGCCCGAGAGGTTATGGAGGGCTATTCGGGAGCACGGGACGGTTGATGGCTAACTCACCCTATATAACCCCGCGCTGCGACAAATTCTGAAGCGCCTGCGCATCCAGCCCTAGCAGGTCGCGATAGACCAGATCGTTGTCATGGCCGACGGGCACAGAGCCGCGCCAGATCTTGCCGGGGGTTTTCGAGAATTTGGGGACTACGCCAACTCCCTTCACGGTCTTGCCCAGTTGTTCGTCCTCCCACTCCACGTGGACACCCCGCTGCTGGTAGTGTGAGTTCTCGGCCATTTCCTGGGCGTTCATGATCTTGCTACAGCCCACCTGGGCGTCGTTCAGCGCCGTTACAACCTCGTCCATCGTCCGTCCCTCCACCCAACCCCGCAGGATGGCATCGAACTCGATGCCCTGAGGAGACTCGATCTCGCGCCGGGCCGAGACCCATTTCTCATCGTCCGGGTCCAGACCGAGCACAACGCACACCCGGGAGTAGACGACCGGTCCGATGGCGGCCACCACCACCCAGCCGTCCTTGGCTTTAAAGGTGTCCCACGGTTGGGCGTTGCCGGCCTTGTTACCCGCTCTCTCCCGCACCATTCCCAACTCGTGGTAGGCGATCATCGTCCCCGACAGGATGCGGTGCACCGCCTCGAATTGGGCCAGGTCGATCACTTGACCTTCTCCAGTCCGCTGGGCGTGGATATACGCTGCCAGCGACGACCACAGGCAGAAAAGCGCGGTGATGTAATCGGCCGTCCACGGCACGGCCCGCGATGGCGGGTCTGGGTCGGGATTTCCGGCTAGGTTCATCATTCCGCCGAAAGCCTGGGCGGTGAAGTCGTATGACGCGCGTCTGACGTATTCGGGGTCGCCGTCCTGCCCGAAACCGGAAACGTGGCAGATCACGATGCTTGGATTGGCCTCAAGAATGGCCGCGTCATCCAGCCCCCATTTGTCGTAGGTGCGGGCTTTGGAACTCTCCATCCAGATATCGGTGCGCCGGATGAGATCAAGGAAGATCTTTTGGCCCTCCGATGTACTGAAATCCAAAGTCGTGTAGTAGGTGTTCCGCCGGTCCTGTACCCAGGAACTAGCTACCTGTTCGCCATCCGGAGCTTCGATGGGGAACTCTGCATGCCGCCAGTCCTCGCCACCTCCGGGCCGCTCGATGTGGATGACCTCGGCGCCCATCTC
>VFHG01000016.1 GCA_009392075.1 SAR202 cluster bacterium | reverse complement strand
ACAATCTTGGATTGGAGGCCTAGGCTGGTGTATAATTTGGGTTGTCTTCTAGTCTGGAGGTATGTCCTGATGAAGATCCCCATGAAAGTGGACTATGGTGTGCGGGCGCTGGTGGAATTGGCCCTTCACTACGGTGAGGGACCCACCCAAACGGCCGTCATCGCCAGACAGCAGGGTATCCCAGAAGCCTACCTGGACCAGTTGATGACCTCACTGAACAAGTTTGGGTTCGTCCAGAGCCGAAGAGGTCCCCAGGGCGGTCATTCTCTGGCCATGGATCCCAAAGACATCGACCTGAACATGGTGATGGAAAACCTTGATAGCAGCAATTCCCCACTGGATTGCTTGATAAACCCCCACGATTGCGTGTTCTCCCACACCTGCGCCCAGCAAGAGGTGTGGCAGACAGTTGAAGCCTCGATTCGGGACTTGTTGAGCAATATCACGGTGGCCGACCTAGCCAAACGCCAGGTGAGCTTAGCCGGACAGGCGGCTCTGACGCTTTAAAAGGACCGCTCCCAGGCTCAACTTTGCTTGACAACTACTTTTGCCAGTTATAGACTCGAAAAGTCAATGATTACCACTTTCAGCCAATTGATCTGCGCTTGTACGTGTCCGCCCACATAGGGCGGGCAACAACTTCTGGACATCTGAAGCCTGCGCCCACCCGATAGAGGAACCCCCTGGGGTAAGCGCAGGTTTTTTTATTGCAACATTTCAAACGATTGCGAAAATTTGGCAACCATCTTTGCCCAGGCACATCTAAACGAAAGAGCCCAATAACAACGGGAAATTAGGAGGGTCCATCCAATGGCAGATCAGCCCATTACGCTCACACCGGATCAAGTTAAGCGATACAGCCGCCACATCATCATGGGTGATGTGGGAAGCAAGGGCCAGCGTGCCCTCATGGGTTCCAAAGCCCTGATCATAGGCGCCGGAGGCCTGGGTTCTCCCTCCGCCATCTACCTGTCATTGGCCGGGGTCGGCACAGTCGGTATCGTCGACTTCGACGTTGTTGAACTGTCTAACCTGCAACGCCAAGTCCTGCACCACACCGCTGACGTGGGCCGCCCCAAGGTGCAGTCCGCCGTGGACAACATCAAGGCCTACAACCCAGACGTAAATGTGGTCGTGCACGAGACTCGATTGGAGTCCGACAACGCCATGGAGATCATCAGCCAATACGATTTGGTGATCA
Organism: SAR202 cluster bacterium; assembly: GCA_009392075.1. Next base: position 4,035 of record VFHG01000016.1, on the reverse strand, counting down.
ACGGCGCTGACAACTTCGCCACCCGTTACCTGGTCAACGATGCCTGCTACCTCCTGAACAAGCCGTTGGTGGACGGCAGCATCCTGATCTTTGACGGCCAGGCCACGGTGTTCTTACCCGGAGAGGGCTGCTACCGTTGCCTGTTCCCGTCGCCGCCGCCTCCCGGCATGGTCCCCAACTGCGCCGAAGCTGGCGTTCTGGGCGCCCTGACAGGCTTGGTCGGCAGCATCCAGGCCACTGAAGCTCTGAAGTACTTCCTGGGTATCGGAGAGTCTCTAAGCTCACGGTTGCTGCTCATCGACGCACTGAGCATGACCTTCCGTGAAGTCCGTTTGAAGAAGAACCCGAAATGCCCGCTGTGCGGAGATAATCCCACCGTTACCGAGTTGATCGACTACGAGGTTTTCTGCGGTATCGCAGAGCCCCAAGAGGCCGCAATCGTAGGCTCTGACTAGACAGCGAATAGCGGGGGCGTCTCACCAAGTAGACGCCCCTTCTGGCACAAGCCCCTAACTCCCCGCCAGATTCTTGGCACATACAGGGTTTATGGTTACTAGGCTCACCTACAAAGGCATAATCGACACCATCGGCAACACCCCCCTCGTCGAACTGCAGCGCATGAGTCCCAAAGAGGGAGTGCGTATCTTCGCCAAGTTGGAAGGGCAGAACCCCACCGGCAGCGTCAAAGACCGTATCGCACTCAAGATGATCGATCAGGCGGAACGGGATGGGGAAATCTCCGCCAACCGCACGATCCTTGAGCCCACCAGCGGAAATACCGGCATCTCTTTAGCCATGATCGGCCGGCTCAAGGGCTATAAGGTAGCCGTGGTGATGCCTGAAAACGTCAGCTCTGAGCGGATCCAGTTACTTGAGGCCTACGGGGCAGAGATCATCCCATCGGACGGCTCCAGAGGCACCAACGGGTCCATCGAAGTCGCTCAGGGCCTGATGGAGAAGAAGGGCAGCGATTACTTCATGCTGTACCAGTACGGGAACAGCGGCAACCCCAACGCCCATTACGAGACCACCGGCCCGGAGATCATCGAGGCCCTGCCAGACGTCAACATGTTCGTCGCCGGCCTTGGGACCGGAGGCACCCTGATGGGGGTGGGACGCCGGCTTAAAGAACACAATCCGGAGACCAAGATCGTCGCCGTGGCTCCTGAGCCCGAAGACTTCATCTCTGGGCTGCGCAGCCTGGAAGAAGGGTTCATCCCGCCGATCTTGGACATCAGCCTGCTGGATTCCAGAATGTTGGTCAGCAGCTTCGACGCCTTTTCCACCGCCAAGCGGCTTTTGTCTGAAGAAGGCATCTTCGCCGGTGTTTCGTCGGGCTCCGTGGTTTACGGCGCGATCCGCCAGGCAGAACGTATGGACAAGGGCGACATCGTCTGTCTCTTGGCCGACGGGGGCTGGAAATACCTGAGCACAGCGCTCTGGACCAAGAACTACGAACAGCTCGCCAAGGAGTCCAAGGGCAAGATTTGGTGGTAGTCTCCTCCGGCGTGCCAGGCGTGAATCCAGGGTAGCCTAGACCCTTTCACAAGGAGTGAAAGCCAAACGATCAAATCAGTGGCTTTTTGAAGCCGTTCCGGGCCAAAGGGCTAGGCATGCCGGGCGATAGGCCGTTGTGAGGCTGGAAATACGCGGAAAAACTTGATACTTCAGCCGTGGCGATGCTATACTGCCCTCACATATAAGCCTTCCTTAGAGAGCGGGTAAAACCCGCTTTCTTGCTGATGGAGACAAACGTGCTCCGTCCGGGAATCGGGAGGGGTTCGAACCTATGAAAAGCGATTTTCTGATTGCATTGACCCAGCTGGCGGCGGAGCGGCATCTGCCCCGAGAGCAAGTTCTCGGAGCGATTGAGGTTGCCCTAGCGTCGGCGTTCAAGAAAGACAATCCAGCGTCAGGTCAAAATATCTCGGTTACTCTCAACCCCAATACTGGGGAAGTAAGCGTTTTTGCCCTGAAAACCGTTGTTGAAACGGTTGAGGATCAAGACAAAGAGGTCACCGTAGCTGACGCCCAGTCCATCAAGAAGGGCGCTGTGCTAGGTGACGAGGTTGCGGCCGCTGAGCCGCTGCCCCACAACGCCAGCCGTATCGCAGCGCAGACCGCCAAGCAGGTTGTACTGCAACGCCTCAGAGAAGCCGAGCGAGATCTCCTCTACCAGGAGTTCCAACAGCACGAGGGCGACATCGTCTCAGGCGTGATTGAACAGGCCGAACCGGGCCGCACCATCACTTTGGACTTGGGCCGCGCCCAGGCAGTGCTCCCTTACGAAGAGCAGGCCCCCAACGAGCGCTACCGCAAGGGACAGCGCACCAAGGTCTACTTGATCAGCGTCAGAAGCACGCCTAAGGGACCGGAGATTCTCGTCTCCAGAAGCCACAAGAACATGCTCAAACGGTTGTTTGAGATCGAGGTTCCTGAGGTCTATAACGGCGTGGTTGAGATCAAGGCCATCGCCCGTGAAGCCGGTTTCCGCAGCAAGGTTGCCGTCAGCGCCACCCAGCCCGGGATTGACCCCGTGGGTTCTTGCATCGGGATCCGGGGCAACCGAATCCAAAGCATCGTGAACGAACTTCAGGGCGAGAAGATTGACATAGTGTCATGGGATGAAGAACCCAAAACCTTTATCACCAACGCCCTCAGCCCATCGGAACCGGTCCATGTAGAGCTTTTGGAGCAGGAGCAGACCGCCATCGTGGTCGTTCCTGACCGGCAACTCTCGCTGGCCATCGGTAAAGAAGGCCAAAACACCCGCTTAGCCGCACGGCTGACCGGTTGGAGACTGGACATCAAGGGCATGACCGAGTGGGAGGAGATCAAGGAATCCACCCAGGCCAAGGCCGGCGCTCCAACTGCAGATGAAACTGAAGTAGCGGCGGAAGATGCTGCCGATGCTGTTGAAGAGGCGATCGCCATTGTCGAAGAGGCTGCCGCAACCGAGACAGCCGAACCGGTGGCCGCCGAAGCAACTCCTGTCGCGGAGGCGGTGACTGCGGCTCCCGCTGAAGACGTTGACGAAGACAGCATTCTCGAAGCCCTGATTAGGGAAGAGGAATCCCAAGAACCGGTAGAAGAAACGCCAGAACCCGCTGCGGCTGAAGGCCTCAGCGTTGAAGACTTGGGCGCATTCACCATCGACGACGTCGAGTTGTCTGAAGAGGACGACTATGAAGACGAGGAAGACGAGGAAGACGAGGAAGGTGAATTGCCCGATTTCGAGGGCTTACCAGTTCTGATTCCGGACGCAGGAAAGATTCGGTTCGCTGAGGACATCGTCGATGAGTTCCGAGGTGGCGGCCGTGGTGGCCGGCGCCGGAGGGGCGGCGGTGGAGCCAGGGGCGGCGCCCGTGGTGGGTCCCGCGGTGGCGGAGCTGCTGCTGGCGGAGGCCGCTAGGCCTTTCCCTGAAAAACCTCCAACTATGGCCTTGATTCGGCCCTGATGGGGGACTCAACCGGGAAGCCAGTAAGCAATTTTCTGGGGGGCTGGCCTTGCCAAAAAATCGACATGTTCCCGAACGTAGCTGCGTGGCCTGTGGCGCCAAGATGCCAAAGGCAAAGCTTGTTCGGATCGTTCGGACCAGCCAAGGGCCAATCATAGTAGACACAACCGGGAGGGAATCAGGAAGGGGAGCGTATCTCTGCCACATTCCCGAATGCTGGGGCCGGGCTCTGGAAAAAAGGGCCTTGGACCGCAGTTTCAAACAAGACCTCTCCGATCAGGACTTGGAGCCAATAAGGACCTATTTCGAAGCAAACATTAGCCCGCAGGCTGCGGCGTCCTAATATTAGAAACCAAATGGATGTGTAGATGACTTCTGAGGGACAACCCACAACAGTGGAAGATGCAGGCGAAGCCCCAAAACCCCGTAGGACCGCAGAGCGGCGGGCCCAGACCCGCGCTTTGGTGCTACCGGAGACAATGACGGTCCAATATCTGTCTGAGGTTTTGAACCAGAACCCCATCGACGTAATCAAGCAGTTGATGCGCAATGGGATTATGGCGTCCATGAACCAGGT
>VFHG01000015.1 GCA_009392075.1 SAR202 cluster bacterium | reverse complement strand
CAATCACCAGACGCAATTCAAATGATATTGCCAGCCTTAAGAATGCGCAACCGCTGTTCTGATTCCCGGGCCGTTGACGCCGTATCTGACCGAGTATATACTCTGGGCACTTCGGCCCCCTGAGCCTAATTCACGCCTAGCAGACCTCGATTCACTAAGCAAGGGAGCGATCTTGAATATTCAATTGACCGTTAACGGTAAAGCCCATGAAAAAGAAGTGGACCCCCGTGTACTTCTGGTCCATTTCATCAGAGAAGACTTAGGGTTGACCGGCACCAAGATTGGATGCGATACCAGCCAATGCGGCGCCTGTGTGGTGAAAATGGACGGCAAGACTGTGAAGTCCTGCACCTGTTTGGCGGTCCAGGCTGACGGTAGCGACATCACAACTATCGAAGGCATAGCGCCAGAGGGTGGGCTGGACCCGGTCCAGGAAGCATTTTGGGATAACCATGGTCTCCAGTGCGGCTTCTGCACAGCCGGAATGATCATCACGGTGGACGAGTTGCTGGGCAAGAACCCCGACCCGACTGAGGATGAAGTAAGGGAAGGATTGAAGGGGAACCTTTGCCGCTGTACCGGTTATCAAAACATCGTAAAATCCGTTCTGGCAGCCGCCGAAGCCAAGAGGAGTTAAGCCATGACGACAAGAATATTTGGCTCAGGCATCCGGCGCCGTGAAGATCCTCGTCTGATAACCGGCGGCGCAACTTACACCGACGATGTTCAGCTCCCAGGGATGCTCTACGCGGCCATGCTGCGTAGCCCGCACGCCCACGCCAAGATCAACAGCATTGACACCGCCGCAGCCAAAGCAGCGCCAGGAGTGATGGCGGTGTACACAGGCGCCGACACCGAAGGCGTGTTGAACCCCATTCCCTGCGCTTGGATGCCACCCGATACTGACATGAAAGCGGTCGATCATCCGGCTATCGCTAAAGATGTGGTCCGGTATCAGGGTGACGCGGTGGCAGTTGTGGTGGCCGAGAACCGTTACCAAGCGGAAGACGCCCTGGAATTGATTAACGTGGACTACGAACCGCTCCCGGCGGTGATCAGCCCCTATGAAGCCAAGCAGCCAGGCGCTCCTCAGATACACGAGGACGCCCCCAACAACCAGGCGTTCCACTGGGTTGCCGAGGGGGGCGACACCGACGCGGCCTTCGCCGCCGCCGATGTGATTGTGAAAGACACCATCCTCCAACAGCGGCTTATCCCCAACGCCATGGAACCCCGTTCGGCGGTCGCAAATTGGACCGGCGCAATGGGAGAGTTGACCCTGTGGAGCACCAGCCAGAACCCGCACATTGTGCGGTTCCTGGCATCCTTGGTCACCGGAATCGGCGAACACAAGATACGGGTCATCGCCACCGAGGTCGGCGGCGGGTTCGGTAGCAAGGTCCCCATGTACCCCGACGAGATGATCACGTCATTCTGCTCCATGCAGTTGGGCCGTCCCGTCAAGTGGACCGCCACCCGGTCTGAGGGCTTCCAGGCGACGATTCACGGCCGCGACCACGTCGAGCATGTGGAGATGGCGGCCACCCGCGAGGGCAAGATCACCGCTATCCGCACTGTGATTTACGCCGGTATGGGTGCCTATCTGTCTACCGCCGGCCCTGGTGTCCCCACCATTCTTCACGGCCTGATCTACAGCGGCCCTTACGACATCGGTGCGACCAAGGCCGACGTCTACGGTGTGTTCAACAACGCCACCCCGACTGATGCTTACCGCGGTGCGGGAAGGCCTGAAGCGACATTCTTGATAGAGCGTTTGATCGACCTGTTGGCCGTTGAACTGGGCACCGACCCCGTTGAACTGCGGCGCAAGAACCTGATCCCCAAGTTCGAAGACGGACACGACGTGGCCCCCGGTCTCACCTACGATAGCGGAGACTACGAACCGCTGCTGGACATGGTGCTGGGGCAGGTGGACTATCCGGCCCTCCGCCAAGAGCAGGCCAGGATGCGGGAGCAAGGCAGTTACATGGGCATCGGCGTTACCTGCTACACTGAGATCTGCGGCCTTGGCCCCTCACAGGTGGCCGGAGCGGTCGGTTTTGGCGGCGGCTTGTGGGAGAGCGCCATCGTGCGGTTCCATCCCACTGGAAAGGTGAACGTTTACTCCGGTACCTCGCCCCACGGGCAGGGAGAAGAGACCACATTTGCGCAGATAATCTCCGACGAATTAGGGGTCGATATCGACGATGTGACCATCGTTCACGGCGATACCAGTAACACCCCGATGGGCTGGGGCACCTACGGCAGCCGGACAACGGCGGTAGGGGCCGTGGCGATGGTTTTGGCGGCCCGTAAGGTTAAAGAGAAGGCCCGCCTGCTGGCTGCCCACCTGTTGGAAGCGGCCGAGTCAGACGTTGAATATGCAGACGGCAATTTCTTCGTGAAGGGCTCGCCGGACCAGAGCAAGGGAATTGCGGAGATAGCCACCATGGCCAACGTGGCCTGGAACATGCCGGAAGGGATGGAACCGGGTCTTGAGGCCTCGGCGTTCTACGACCCGCCCAACTTCGTCTATCCATTCGGCACCCACGTAGCAGTGGTGGAGGTAGATAAGGACAACGGGAATATCGTGATTAAACGCTATGTTGCTGGCGACGACTGCGGTCCGCAGATCAACCCCATGATCGTTGAAGGCCAGATCCACGGCGGCGTGGTGCAGGGCTGGGGTCAAACTCTCTGGGAAGGTGCGGCCTACGACGATAACGGTCAGTTGGTGACTGGGTCGATGTTGGACTATGCACTGCCCAGGGCCCACATGCTGCCGCAGATCGAGACCCTCAGCACCGTGACGCCCTCGCCTCACAATCCCTTGGGGGTGAAAGGCGTCGGTGAAACTGGGACCATCGCTTCCACAGTCACCGTCTACAACGCGGTGATCGACGCGCTACGGCCATTGGGTGTCACCCATATAGACATGCCACTTACCCCGGAAAAAGTCTGGCAGGCAATTCGCCAGGGGCAGGGGAGCTAAAAGATGTTTGCAAAACAGTTCGATTATAAGAAAGCCAGCTCAGTCTCGGATGCTGTCCAGCTTCTGAGCAGTAATGATGGCGCCAAGATCTTGGCCGGTGGACACAGCCTCATCCCCATGATGAAACTGCGCCTGGCCCAGCCACCGATGCTTATCGACATCGGTGGTCTCGAGGAATTGAGGGGAATTTCCGTTGAGAACGGCACCCTTCGCATCGGCGCGCTTACCACCCATGCTGAAATTGCCGATTCCCATGACGTCAAAGACGCTGCGGGAATCCTGTGGGAGGCCGCGTACGGCATCGGAGACCCGCAAGTAAGGAACCGCGGGACGATCGGCGGCAACGTCGCCCATGCCGACCCGGCCACAGACCTCCCTACGGTCCTGACGGTGATGGACGCTAAGTTCGTCATCCAAGGCCCGAAAGGGATGTTGGGTGGCGGCTCCCGGACCGTGTCGGCCGACGAGTTTTTCCTTGGTCCATATGAGACTGCTCTGGGGGAGAACGAGATTCTTACCTCTATAGATATGCCGATCCTCGCATCGAACCAGCACGCCGAGTACGCAAAGATGGCCCATCCGGCCACGTCCTTCGCCGTGGTCGGCGCCGGAGTGGTGGTAACCGTGGACGACAGCATCTGCACCGCAGCAAGGGTTGCCGTTGGCGGCTTCGTCCCCAAACCAACCCGCGGCCCTTCGGTGGAGCAAGGGCTGGTTGGAAAAGAGCTCACCGCCGAGAACATCGCCGCCGCGACCGATCTGATCGAAAACGATCTGGGTTCCGACGCCTTTGGCGACATCTTCGCCTCGGCCGAATACCGCCAAGCCATGGCGGCCATAGAGCTCAAGCACGCCATCTTCCATGCCACCGGCCTAGCCCACCACGAGTAGCGATCAGTCGCTGAATCCGCGCACATGGGGGCACGGCATTGCCGTGTCCCTATGGCCTTTTTAGCAGCCATCCAAATGTCCGGCAGCCATCCCGGCTATCATTCAGACGAGCGCCTCCCCCGTACTATCGTACCAACAAGCTCAGCAGGCCGACGAGGAATCTCGTTTCCTGTGGGAGATGACAATGCAGCCGGAAAGGGACCCCGCCGCCGCCCAGTGACTATCCCCATTTTGTGTTTAAATATTCCGCCTGATAAGATATTCCCCGACCCTATATATTCATAAACGGCATTACAGGCATGGGAGAACCCCCGGGAGACACATGAAGATTCTGGTAATAAATGACGACGGAATCACCGCGCCGGGCATCTGGGCGGCGGTCCGGGCCCTGCGTCAGGTTGGCGAGGTCGTCGTGGCCGCCCCCGACCGGCAGCAGAGCGGAGTGGGCGCCAGCCTGACCCTCCACGCACCGATCAAGGCGGGTGAATGGACCGTTGAGCCGGAGTTTCAATCAGAGGGCGATGGCCTCTATCCGGTGAGCGCCTTCTCGGTGGAAGGAACTCCCGGAGACGCTTGCATTTTGGCCTTGGAATCGTTGGTGAAGGATGTTGACCTGGTGGTGTCCGGAATCAACGCCGGCTCGAACGTGGGTTGGGACGTCATGGTTTCAGGCACGGTGGGCGGTGCGGTCCAAAGTTTTATCCGGGGTATCAACACCATCGCCATCTCGGTGGTCGCCGTGACCAATACCAAGTACGACATCGCCCAGAAAATCTTGAAACCATTGGCCGAGAGGTTCGTGGATTATTCCGGCGATACCCTGTTCTTGAACGTAAACGTCCCCAAGATCGAAATGTCTCAAGTGGCTGGAGTCCGGGTTACCCGCATGGGTGGCCGGTCATGGGGCGAGAACGTGCGGGCCGAAAATGTTGGCCCGGAGAAGCGGTATTGGATATCTAGGAACAAGTCCATCAACGAAACACCCCCACCCGACAGCGACATCGCGGCGCTGAAAAACAACTGCATATCAATCATGCCGATGCACATCGGGCTGGGTAACGACTCGGCCATGCCTGACGTGGAAGCGCTCCTGGGTGACATACCTCGGCAGATGTTGGGCCGGCACGACTAACTAAGCCGGCCAAAATCAGAAAGCCCCTCCGGACGAACCCGGAGGGGCTTTCTGATTTCTACGGGTTCTTCAAGTCAACCGGCGCTGACCGACTCGGGGGACAGGGCCAGGCCTACGCCGATCATGCTTTCCTGAGTGATCAGCTTGGCCAGTTCTTCTTCGGTCATGTTCTCGGTGCCGGCAGGCCGGTTGGGCAGGATCAAGTAACGGTAATCAGCGCTGCTGTCGATCACGCGTACCTGGACAGCTTCGTCAAGCACGGTGCCGAACTCTTGCAGGACGCCCCTGGGGTCAACCACCACCTTTGAGCGGTAGGACAACTCTTTGTACCAGGCGGGTGGGCGGCCGATGATGGCCCTAGGGAAGCAGGAACACAGGGTGCAAACCGCCATGTTGTGGACGTCGTTCGTGTTTTCTAAGACCGTGATCTTGGGCGATGTTTCGGGGAGGTCATAGCCAAGTTCCAAGAAGGCCGCCTCGGCGTTGGCCAACAGGCGCTTCTTGTACTCCGGGTCAACCCAGGCATGGGCCAGGATCTTGGCGCCGTCTTCAGGTGAACGGGAGTCGATCTTGTCCGCCATGGTCAAGATATCGTCCAGCGTGCAGACGCCCTTCTCGATCAACAGGGCTTGCATAGCTTGGGCCCGCTTGGAGTAATACTCAGCGTTTTCGCCGTGGGAGTGTCCGTTTTCGTGTCCGTGATTAGCCATCGATGCTCTCCTGCCTTAAAGGCGTTAGACTGTATAACTAGATTTTTTCCAGCCAATTTTCGTAGATGTCAATCAGCAACATGTCAGATGCGGGCCCTTTGTAGTCCTGCCACAAATCGGTCTGGGGGAATTCAACTTGGTAGAGAGGTTGGGCCGGCAGGCCGTCTCCGCCGTATGCCAGGGACTCGGGATTCGGGAATGCGCCCCAGAGGGTTGCGATCTTGCCCTGTTTCCCCTGGATGTATTCGGGGGTCCGGAAATGAGTCGGTGGGACTCCCACCCTGATTCGCACCAGCTCACCTAGTTGGTATTTCTCGTTGCTGGCCATTTTGCTAACTTCCCTGTTCCAGCGCGGCCATCTTGGCGTCTATCTCATCTGAGGTCATGATGCCCTGTTCGACCAGGAGCACTTCCATGGCCGCGGTCCACTTCTCGTAGTAGGCCAGAGATTCGTAAGTGGCCAAGTCCAGGCTCTCGATGGCCCGGCGCAATTGGTCGGTGTTCTTAAGGCCTTTGTCGCCGAGTACACCGTTTAGAGCGTCAACCTGCCGCTCCCACTCCTCCATCTTGTGCTCGGAATGGTCGATGGGGTCGTCATTAGGCCAACCGCCGCGGTCATGTACCTTTGGCATGGCTTGCTCCTGTTTTTAGTCGGGTTAGCGAGTACGCGGACATGGTAGACGCGATGCAAAGAGTTGGCAAGGGATTTCCCGATAGCTGAACGCTGTTCGCTGTCAGCTTTTGGCCCGCTTCTCTATCACTTCCCGTCCAAAGTCTTGAATCAGGTCACGAGCCCCTTCGGCGTCGGTGACGGAGATTGCTACGTTATCGATTCCGGTGGCTTCCATCCGTTCCAACTTTTCGATCAGTTCCGGCCCGGTGCCCGTCAACGACCTTGCCATTAGTTCAGTAGTGGCGAATTGCTCTTCGCCCGGTTTTAGGAAGACCATATGGCCCCGATGGGCGTCTAGGTAGAGACGGTCGGACGGTGTCCCATGGGTTGCTGCGTACTCCTGAAGGTAAGCTTCATACGCATCGGCCACTTCGGTATCGGGCTGCATTCCTAGGTTCGCACCCGGGCCGTAACTGGCCTCCCATTGGGCGTGCACCCCAGGCATGATGCTGGGACCGACACGCGCCATGACACGCTCCGAGGTCAGGGATTCGTCTTTCCGCAGCACGCAACCGTAGCTGAGCGCCACGGTGTAAGGCTTGGCGGTGCTGCGGCCTGCCTGCGCTGCCGCATCTTTAATCGAAGTGTAATTCTCGCCAAGGTCGCTTCGAGCGCGTAGCGTCGTCACCCAGCCGTCAGCTAGTTCGCCGACAACCCCAAGCGCTCTTGGACCGTTGGCGGCAACAAAGACAGGGATAGGGTCTTTGATGTTGATAAATTCCCCTTGGTCGGCATGGATCAGCCGGACCCACCGCTCTTTATCGCCCTCGCGGAACAGGATATCTTCACCGGCCAGGAGACCCTTCACCTGCTGCGTGTATTCTCTTAGGCTTTTCACGGTCATCTGGGGCAAACCCATAGTGTTCCGGCCCGTGTAACCGGTGCCCATGGCCAAGATCACTCTGCCCGGCGCCAACTTGTTGATGGTCGCTATAGCCGATGCGGTCACCGGCGCGATGCGGTTGGTGGGAATCGCCACCAGAGTGCCCAACTTGATACGGCTGGTATTCTGCGCCGCCAAAGCCATGGTGGCGTAAACGTCGCTGTAGATAAGCTGGGAATCGTAGAACCAAGCGTGAGTGAAACCTGCTTCTTCCGCCGCTTTCACCTCGCGCCAGGCGTCGATATACGAGGGAATGCCTATCCCGTAGTCCATGAATCTTCTCCCTGCGCCTAGGCCCACATCTTGGCCACGTCGATGGCCCGCATGAACTCCACATTGGGGAACGACTTGATGTGCTCGATAAGCCGCTCCAACATCAGCAGTCGCCCGGGACGGCCGATGTACTGGGGGTGCATGGTTAGGGTGAAGGCCCGGCCGTAGCGGTATAGACCTTCGAACTCGGCGGCCCAGGTGCCGTATACCTCATCGGGGTTCCGCATCGGTCCCAGCCGGTTGGCCACCGGGGCGTAGACGAAATTGGGCGCGTCGTCCAGCAGCCAGTGGATGGGCAACTCAACGATGGTCTTGCCGTTGGCCTCGGAATCCACGATATACGGCGCATCGTCGCCCATCAGGCTGCTGTCATAGAGGAACCCGTGGTCGGTCAACAGTTCTAGCGAGTGCTCGCTCAATTCCCAGCTAGGCGAGCGGTAGCCAAGAGGTTTTTCGCCGGTGATGCTGCTCAGGATGCGAATGCCTGACTCGATGACATCGTTCTCCTGCTCGCGGGTTAGGGTTGACGGCGGCTCGTGCATATAGCCGTGGTGCGCGATTTCAAAACCCCGCTTGAATATCTCGCTGACCAGGTCTTCGTGGGTCTCAGCGACAAACCCCGGCACGTAGAAGCTGGCGGGTATGGAATGGGCGTCCAGCATGTCTAGTATTCGGGGCGTGGCCACCGAGGGGCCGTACTCGGCCATGGACATGAGGCTGGGATGGTTTTTATAGGACGGGTCGCGGTTTAACCAGGACGACACGCCGTCGATGTCGAATCCAAGCATCACTACGCATTGCGTTTCACCGGGCCATATTCCCGACATGGTTCATCCCCTCCAACCCGAGTCTGCCTAGTTTTAGATTGGAGGCTATTCTAGCCTACAGAGGGATGGCGGGGAAAGAGCGAGTTCAGAGATTCGGTATGACCTCTTCCGCCAGGGCGTCTAGATGCTCCATGTCGTCGAATGCTGGGTTCAGCAGGACCATCTCCGCGCCTGCTCCGGTGACCTTTGCCAGTTTTTCTGTGACTTTAGCGGTGGAGCCCCAGACTGACACTTGGGAGGCCATGTCTGCGTTGCCATAACGCTTGCCGAACCATTCCTTCAAGCGGCCCTCGGCGCGGTCCTCGTCGTTGTCCACAGCCACGTAGACCCGCTTGGAGATGGTGAATGAACCGGGGTCCCGGTCCGCCTCCTCCAGGTACATCTTGGTCCGGTCCACGGCGGTGACGAAGCTGGCGGTATCGGACGACCCGGCACCCATCCAGCCGTCTCCGTGCCTGACCGCCCGCCGGAGGGCATTGATATGCCGGGCGCCCAGCCAGATGGGAGGGTGTGGCTTCTGAAGGGGTTTGGGTTCCATCTTGAGGCCGTCTAGTTGCCAGAACTCGCCCTGGAAATGGGCCTCGGGCTGAGTCCAGAGCGTTTTCATGACGTCGATAATCTCGGTGAAACGGCGCACCCGCTTCTCCGAGGAGAAGCCGTACGGCGGGATGTCATTGGGGTTGCCGCCCAGTCCCAGTCCGACGGTCAGCCGGCCCCTGCTCATGTGGTCTAAACTGCCCAGGCTCTTGGCCAACTGGATGGGATTGCGGAACGGGGCCACGATCACCGAAGTGCCAAGCCGCACCTTTTCCGTGATGGCGGCCAGATATGACAAGAGGGTCACCGGCTCCAGTATGGGGACCGCCCCGGTGATGGCTTCTTGTGTCCAAAGGCTCTCAAAGCCCAAGGACTCGGCGCGCTTCGACCACCGCTCGATCAACGGCATGTCGATGGGCCCGTCGAAGAACACCTGGGGGATAGAGATGCCCCAACTAACTTTTCCAGCCATTTTGGCCTCCGTATTAAGCTGACAGCAATCAGCCGCCAGGAATCAGCTTTTTACTGCGGGGATAACGTCAAATCCGGTATACGGGCGCAGCACATCTGGAATCACCACCGAGCCGTCGGGCTGCTGGTAGTTCTCCAAGATTGCGATGATTACGCGGGGCAGGGCCAGGCCGGAGCCGTTCAACGTGTGGGGCAACCGAGGGCGGCCACCCTCTTCGTCCCGGTAGCGGATGTTGGAGCGGCGGGCCTGGAAGTCGGTGCAATTGGAACAGGAACTGACCTCTAGCCACTCCTCGCAGCCGGCGGCCCAGACCTCGATGTCGTAGGTCTTGGACGAAGCGAAACCCATGTCTCCGGTGCAAAGTTGCAACACACGGTAGGTGAACCCCAGCTTTCGGCAGACGTCTTCGGCATCATCCACCAGTTGTTCCAGTTCTCGATTGGATGTCTCCGGCTCCACGAATTGGTACATCTCCACCTTGTTGAACTGGTGCACCCGCTTGATGCCCCGGGTGTCCCGTCCGGCCGACGCCTTCTCGCGGCGGAAGCAGGGTGTCTGGGCCACGTATTTCAGCGGCAGGGTGTTGGCCGGGATGATTTCGTCCCGGTAGAGGTTGGTGATGGGGACTTCGGCGGTGGGTATCAGCCAGAGGTCGTCTTCGTCGTCGTGGTAGAGGTTGTCGGCAAACTTAGGTAGGTTGCCCGAGCCCTCCATGATCTCACGCTTCACCACTGCCGGCAGGGAGACCTCGGTGTAGCCGTGGTCGTTGGAGTGTAGGTCCAGCATCCAGGCAATCAACGCCCTTTCTAGCTTGGGACCGTAGCCCATCATGGTGTAGAATCGGCTGCCGGCCAGCTTGGTGCCCCGCTCAAAGTCGATGATGCCCAGTTCTTCGCCCAGGTCCCAGTGCGGCTTGGGGGAAAAGTCTAAGACCGGAGGCTCGCTGTTCTGCCTAACGATCACGCTGCCCGATTCGTTTTCGCCCACCGGCACGTCGGTCTGGGGGAGGTTAGGCAAAGTTAGCATCAACCCGCTGAGCTTTTCACCCAATTCCTTGGTCTGCTCGTTCAGCGCGTTGGCTCGGTCGCCGATCTCACGCATTTCCGCCCGCGCTTCTTCGGAGACTTCCTGGCCCTGGGAGCGCGCTTGGCCAAGCTCCTTGCTAACCCGGTTGCGCTGGGCGTTAAGGTCGTCGCGCTCGGTGATGGCGGCGCGAATCTGGGAGTCCAGTTCGAGGACCTCGGTTATGGAGTCATCCTCGCCCCTGGTCTGCAGGGCAAGGCGGACCTCATCTGGGTGTTCTCGTATGTGTTCGATGGATAGCATTAGGTTTCTCTGGTTCGCGGGTTATTCCGTGGCTTCACCCTGGGCGTCTTGGGTGGCTTGGTCGCTTGGCATGGTCCGCATCTGGGGGAATAGCAACACGTCCCGAATGGACGGTTGCCCGGCCAGGAGCATGACCAGCCGGTCGATACCGATGCCCAGGCCGCCGGTGGGAGGCATGCCGTACTCCATAGCGGTCAGGAAGTCGTCGTCCTGGCGGTCGACTTCTTCATTTTCGTAGAGACGGTGGATCTGCGCTTGGGCCTCGAACCGCTCCCGCTGGACCTTGGGGTCGTTCAACTCGCTGTAGGAATTGGCAATCTCCATGCCAAAGGCAAAGGCCTCGAACCGCTCCACGTATCCGGGGGAGTCGGGCTTGGCCTTGGCCAGCGGGGACATCTCCTCCGGGTAGTCCAGAACGAACGTCGGCTGGATGAGGTGGGGTTCCACGAAAGTCGACAGCAGTTTGTCGATCAAGCGCCCCCGGCTTTCCAGCACCTTAGTGTCGATACCCACTTCGCCGGCTTTCTGCCGCAGGGCGTCGTCATTGTAGGACTCCAGGTCTATCCCGCTGCGTTTCTCCAATTCTTCCCGTAGGCTTACCCGCTGCCATGGCGGCGCGAAATCGATCACATCGTCGCCGATGGCCACCTTGGTGGAGCCGTTCACTTCGATAGCGATGGTGGACACCATCTGCTCAACCATTTCCATGACATCGTTGTAGTCGGCGTAGGCTTCGTAGCTCTCCAGCAGTGTGAATTCCGGGTTGTGGTCTTGGTCGATGCCCTCATTCCGGAAGACCCGGCCGATCTCGTAGACCTTGTCGAACCCACCGATGATCAGCCGCTTCAGGTACAGCTCGGTGGCGATGCGCAGGTATAGCTGCTGGTCCAAGGCGTTGTGGTGAGTGACAAAGGGCTTGGCGTGGGCCCCGGCAGCCACGGGCACCAGGATGGGGGTGTCCACTTCCAAAAAGCCCTGGTCGTCCAAGAACCGGCGTATCCCACGGATCACTTTGCTGCGCAGGACGAAGACGGGCATGACCTCTTCTTGGTTGGCAATCAGGTCCAAGTAACGCTGCCGGTAGCGGGTCTCCACATCCCTTAGGCCGTGGTATTTCTCCGGCAAGGGACGCATGCCTTTGGCCGTGACAGTCAGTTCTAAGGCATCGATGGTCACCTGCCCGGTGCGGGTGCGGATCAGGTTGCCGCGGACGCCCAAGTGATCGCCGATGTCCAGGTTCTTGAGCAGGTCGAACCCGTCTTCCAGGTTGTTCTGCCTGAGAAGGGCTTGGATGGAGCCTGATGCGTCCTGCAGGTCCAGGAAGGCGGCCTTGCCCATGGTCCGCATGGACGTGATCCGTCCGGCTAGAGAGACGTTTTGCAACCGTTCATCGGGTGGGTCGGTCTCCTCTAATTCCTCGAACAAGGCGGTGGCTGTCGCGGAATCAAAAGTGCGGTGAAACCGGGCCGGGTAGGGGTCTAAACCGTTGGCGCGGATGCGTGCGAGCTTGGTGGCTCGGTTCTCCAGCAGTGTGTCTTCTCGGTCTGCCATTTGGTCTTAAGAGTCCCCGGCCTGCAAGGCCAAGATAATGGGTCGAAATAATCGGGTGGGGAAGTCAGAGAAAACAGCGAAAAGTGTCGTCTCTTCTGACTAGCGATTGTAATGCTGGACCCATGCCTTGTAAAGGAACCGCCAGCCTGAATAGGCGTGAATCTACGCCGGAATTCGGGAGGCGATTCTCGCCTAGACAGTGACTGGGTAGATGACCTGGATGACTTTGTTGTCGCGGAGGCCGTCGAAGTAGGGGTGGGGCCGCTCCGGATTCTGCAGCCAGCGGCGCACGAAGAAGGCGACTAGGTTGGACAATTGGCTTCCCACCGAGTGCCCTGGGTCTACGAAGCAGATGTCGTCGATCAGGCCGGTGGCGTCTATCCCTTCATCAGAACGCAGGAACTCGGACATGAACTTTGACTGAATGGAAGCCCCATTCTGAGCAATCACCAGAGTATGGTTGGTGATGGGCATCGCGCCTTCCATGATTTGGTCGCCGGATAGATTCGCCATATTAAGTTCGTCTAGGAACATGCTCATGGCGAAGAAAAACTTGTTGATCACAGGTCCTGTCGGCGTCTCCCAGACTGTGATGTACGGGTCGTCCCCGGTGGCTTTGGCGTTGGCGAATTCTTGCTTATTGATGTAAGAGGTGATAACGGGTGTCTCGCGCCGGACCATCACGTTCAGGCAGTCTTGAATAAGTTCGTTCCTCTTCAGGGAGGGCCAGGAAGCGAAGTAGCCCAGGCCTTGAAAGACATCCACCGGCCTGATCACGCTTGGAGCGCCTTCTTCACCCAAAGGCACGCCGAAATGACGGCGGCACAGTGCGTCAAACTCTCCGTTCATCGAGATCGATTGGCTCTCGTGCACGAAGAGCCCGGTGTAGACCTGGTGGGGTTGGGAGGAGTCTGTGACAGTGTTGCCGGAAATCCCCGATTCTCCGACGTAGGTTAGGAACATTTCCTGTCTCCAAAACAACCGCCGGAGGCCGCGCGCCCATCTGGGTTTGCTCCTCCGGCGTTCTTAAACTTTATTAGATCCCGCTGCTTGGACCAGGCGGGGCAGACATAGATTCGGCTTCACCGATTACACTTCAGAGGCCTCGGCTGCATCGCCGCCTTCGCCTTCTTGCCCCTCTTCCCCTTCCTCACCTTCCACACCCGCGACAACAACTTCTTCTGCAACACGGGGTAGCTCGATCCGGACAACCAGTTCTTCGAAATCACTAAGCAATGTGGCGGTTTCGGGAATCGACAGATCGGATACACGGAGCACCGAGTCCGGTTCTTCCATGACTGAGATGTCTAATTCGATCTGGTTTGGCATCTCCAGCGGGAGGGCCTGAACGTCAACGGTGCGCAGTTGGTGCATCACGGTCCCGCTCACGGTGCGGGCGCCGGCGGATTCGCCGACCAAGACGATCGGTACTTGGGCTGTTACCGGACGGCTTACGTCGGCGGCCAGGAGATCTACATGCAAAAGGTCGTCGCGTCTGGGGTCCCACTGGATCTCCCGCGCAAAGGCCAAGTGATTGCCGGACTCGCCGTTGATGGTGATATGAATCGGTGTGGCGCCGCCGGCGGTGGCCAAAACCTGAATCAGCCGGGAGGCCTGGCATTGTAGGGCCCTTGGCTGCATACCTGGTCCGTATAAGTGTACGGGCACGATGCCGGCCCGGCGTAGACGCCCGACCTTTTTGCCCATCAATTCTCGGGGGTCTAGTTCTATCTGTACTGCGTTGGTGGTCATGGGACGATGGTCTCCGGTGGTTTTGTGCTGCCGGGTCCCAGAATTGTCTAGATCGGGAACGGTGGTTACGGAATCTGGGCAAGCACGGGTTAATCGCAACCGTCTAATAATAGCATCAGCCAGTCCGAAAGTGAATGGCAGGAGCAGGCCCCGCGCTCAATAGCCGGTTGTCCGGTCCGAAATCTTGACACTCGGTTTATCATGGTTTTGGACTTTGACCGGAGGAGATACGATGGCGTCTCATTCAATGGGGTTGACCTTACACGAAGCGGCACGGGGCATGGGCGTGCCCTTTACCGAAGAAAACGAGCCCGAAGACCGGACGGTCAATGCCAATGGCTTGAAATTTCATTACCTTGAGTGGGGCGACCCAGCGAACCCCACCCTCGTCATGCTCCACGGAGTTTCGCAGCAGGCCCACAGTTGGGACTTCGTTGGTTTGGCCCTATCCCCGGCCTACCACATCATCTCTCTGGACCAACGTGGCCACGGCGACACCGATTGGGTGTCGGACGGCGTTTATTCCCTGGACGCCATGCAGGCGGATATCGACGGAGTGGTGGAAGCACTCGGGCTGGACGACTTCAACCTCATGGGGCATTCCATGGGTGGACGAAACAGTTTTATCTGGGCCTCGCGGCACCCGAAGACTCTGCGGTCGTTGACCATCGTGGACACCGGCCCAGAAACCCAACGCCGCGGCCAAGACCGCATCCGGGACTTCAGGGGACTGCCAAATAACTTGGACAGCTTTCAAGAGTTCGCCGACCGGGTCAAAGAGTACACCGGTCGGACCGAAGAGCAGGTCTTAGGAGCGCTGAAATACAGCATCCGCCAGATGCCCGACGGCAAGTGGGCCTGGAAATGGGACCCCGCAACCCGCAACCGGACCCGCAGCGGCGACGACCCTACCTGGAACACCGAGAAGCTGTGGGAATGCGTTGAAGCGGTGGATTGCCCTTCACTAGTCGTTAGGGGCAGCCGCAGCGATATCTTCGCTGAGGAGACCCTGGCAAAGATGGAACAGGTGATGACCGATTGCACCACCGAGACCATCGACAACGCCGGACACCTGGTGCAGGGCGACAACCCAGTAGACTTTATAGCCGCTGCACGGGGAATCCTCTCCCGCACTAACGGCTAGCCACCACCACCTAAGTGCCCTAACCCAAGTCGATCAACCTGGGAATCAAGTCGCCAAGTCCGAAGCCGATTCCCGCGGAGACTGCCCCGATGGCCAGGATCTCCAATCCTTGCAGGAGCGGCGATCTCTGCACCAGTCGGCCCTTGCCCACGCCCAGGATGAATAAGCCCGTGAGTGCCGCTGCGATGGAGATGCTGATGGCTGCCCCGCCTTCCAAGAAGAAGTGGGGAAGGATGGGGATGATCGCCGCCAAGATGAATGCGATGCCCATGGTGAGGGCGTCTTTCACGGGGCTGCTTGTTTCGTCGGGACTGATGCCCAGTTCCTTCTCCACCAGGGTGCGCAGCCACAGCTCCTTGTCCTGCGCGATCTCGTCGGCCAGGTGCCGGGCTTCCTGGTAGGTCTTGCCCTCCCGCTGGTATAACACCACCAACTCGGCCAATTCCTCGGCTGGGTTGTCCTCCAACTCTTGTGCCTCACGGGCGATCTCAGCCCGCTGCACGTCCTGCTCGGCGCGGGAACCCAAGAATGCGCCGGTCGCCATGGACAGCATCCCCGGCAGGGCTGCGGCCAGACCGGCGACCAAGACGGTTGTCTGGTTCTCGACGGCTACGGCCACACCGGTGACCAGCGCCACGGTGCTTAGCAGGCCGTCTTGGGCGCCAAATACCACCTCGCGCAAGCGGCCCAAACGGGCGACCCGCCACCGCTCGCGGTCGATCTCGGTGGCCGCGCTGACGTAGTCCGACATGGTCATGCCGTCGGTCTCGATATTGAGCGGGCTGCCGGCAGCGCCCACCGCAGCATTGATTGGCGCCACGGCCGCCACCGTCTGCGGCTGGCCTGCGGCGGCAATGGCTGCCGTCTTGGCTTCCAACAGTTCAAGGGCATCGGTGAATACCTCCAGGTGATGGCGCTCCCGGTCCATGGCCAAGGCGAAAGAATCGGCGGCGTCCTGCCGGCCTTCATCCAGCGCATCCTGGATCATCTTGGGGTACATGGTGCTGTATTCTTTCGACTCGCCCTCGGTCACCGTGCGCAGGTTCGCCGACGTCGTGTCCAGAGCGCCGGAAACACGCAGGTGGTTCATGCCGTGGATCGTCTCGGCGCCGGCCACTTCCTGGAACACCTGGGCAACTTCCGGATGGCCCTCTTCTAGGGCCCGGTGGGCGTAGGCGTTGTATTTCAAGTGGGCCAGAGCCTCGGCGACGATGGCCGACCAAAGGTTCCGCTCCGTCTTAGTCATCGACGGTGTATTTGTAGCCATGATTGATGTCCTTTCTATTGCTGTGAGGCCGCCGGCGGGGCCATTAAAAAGAGGCGGGCAGCAGAATCTATCTTATCAGGTGGGAATAAGAAGCCGTCAGAAAAGCGGCACGCTTTACGGCCAGCGAAACTCTATTCCGGGGGTTAAGTAGCCTGCTCAGCCGCCTTGGGATGCGTGGTGGGCGACCATGCGCCAACCGTCCTCGTAGCGGGCGAAGATGTTGGTGGCGAAGGTGCTGAAGTTGCTGGCGGTGCCTTGAACGACGCTGGTGATGCCCTCAACACAAATGACGAAGCCGAATTCACCCTGGATGACCACGTTCAGGTAGCGGACTTGAAATTGCATCAGGGCGGTGTTCTGGAAGATGCGGTCCCAACTCTGGCGCACGTCTTCCCAGCCAATCAGGGGAGCCCAACCTGGGTGGACGCACACGGCCCGGTCCGAGTTCTCCCAGACACGGTCCATGCCGACGATGTCCAAGTCGGAGAAGGCGTCGTAGAACCGCTGATTGGCGGCTTTTATCTCTTCGACGATCTCCGGTTCTGGTTGAGGGACCATCAGGAACCCCGGGCCCGTCCAGCGCGGTTCGCCCAGTACTCCCAGGCACGTTGCTGTCCCGTGAGACTCATCTGACTATCCGTCATCGCTTTAATCTCGCCCGGCGAGAGGTATTTAACATCCCCAAGCCGCATTGACTCCATCAGGAGTCCAGCATTCACTTGAAGGTAGATCGAGGCCATGATCACCTCGCGTATGGTCTTGCCGGCAATCACGCACCCATGGCCGCGCATCAGCGACACCCTGCGGTCTCCCAGGCAGGCCGCTAGGTCCCGCCCCTGGTCCATGTTGGTGACCAGCATATTTGTGTCTTGGAACTTGTCGCGGATGTCCCAAACCGGCAGTTCCGGCCCGATGATGGCCGCCAAGTGGAACATGGGCCGCAGCGGCGTGGTGGTGACGCTGAAGGGGATCACTGTCGGCGAGTGATTATGCACGATGGCCATCACATCGTCCCGGGCCTGATATATGCCGCCGTGGATCGGCCGCTCGGTATACATGGGGCGGCCTTGCTCGTCTACGGGGTCTCCCTCCAGGGTGTATTCCATGAGGTCGTCCCTTTCCACCAGGTCAGGGGCGCGGGACTGGGAAAGGATGTACCGGTCGGGCCGTTCTGGGTGACGGATACTGACGTGGCCATAGGCGTCAACCACGCCCTCCCGAGCCAGGATGCGGTTGGCCGTGACCAGCAGTTCCAATTGTTCGTCGATGTTGTTCATAAATCTGTTCTTTTGTTTTCCCGGCGCAGGGCAGAATGACGAAGAAGGGCCTGCCGACGTTTTCAGGCAGGCCCTTCTTCCCAATTATCTGATCACTCGCCCGTACAAAACGCGGCTGGACCGCTAGTGCATCGGCGAGAAGGATGCGGGAACCATGATTTTGTTCTCTTGGTTAACCAAAAACTCCCGTGTGGGCGGCGGCCAGGACGGCGTTTTTACGGCTTCGGCGCGGATTTTGCTCCGCTGTTCCAGGTCGTCGTAGGGCCAGATGTGGACCCACTTGTTCAGTCCGCCAACGTCGGTGTACATCGCGGCGGCCAATGGGGAGAATTCCTCTCTGGCAGGGACTGCCTCGGCCCAGATGTCGACTACCTTGTTGATGCTGCCGGTCTTGTAGGTGTAGGTGCGCATCTCGTAGAGAGCGCCCAAAGCCTGGTCTCCACCCATCGGGCGCATGAACGGCGCGGGGATGAAGATCTCAGAATTCATGTTCACGTACATCTCGGGGTCATTGGGCGGCGGCCAGTTGGGGTCTTTTCCGGCCTCGGCGCGAATGCTGTTGCGCTCTTCCACGCTTTCGTAGGGCCAGACGTGGATCACCTGGTTCAACGGCCCGATCTCCGTGTGCCAGAAGGCTCCCAGCTTGGAGTATTTCTCGCGGTGAGGCAGGGCGGCGGCGAAATTCTTTTCGAATTCAGGAACGCTGCCTGGTTTCAGGGTATAGGTACGCACTTCATAGATCATGGCGGCTCCTCTGTGGGGTTGTTTGCTTTCTGCTGGCTAGCATAGGCTCGTTTTTAGCCGGGCGTGAGGTTCGGCGACAGTGTAGCAAAAGTGGTTGGGCTGGGCAAACGGCGCGGCGCTATTTGCCCGCCTGCTGGATGACCACTTTGTCGCAGTGCTGTTCGGCCGTCTTTAACACCTCGGGATGGGATTCGGACGGGCTGCCGATGGTGCAGACCACAGTCCATAGCCCGGCGCGGGTGTCCCGGCCCAGGCGGGAGAGAATCTCGTTGGTGTTCTTGCCGTTCAGAATCAGCTCCGTCCCGCTTGCGGAATTCCGGACAGCGTCCAAGGCTTCCGGTGTGCCTGCCACGTAGTCGGCGTGTTTCAGCAGGCCCACGGCTGAAACACCTAATTCGGAAGGGCGGTCCGGATCTAGAACGATGAAAGTTACGGCCCGTTCCCTGGCGTTGAAGGCTTCCACGTACTTCCGCGTCTCCACGATCTGGCGGGAGTGGGAGGTCCAATGGCCGGACGACCGTTCCATCAACTCCAGCAGGGTCAGTCCGGGGAAAGAGTTTTCAGGGTTGGGCGCCGTCACCTGCTGGGACATCTTTGCCTCGGTCAAGCTCTCCACCAACTTGCGGAACCGCCGGTAGTTGTCGTCCAGATGGGCAATGTCTGCTTTGAGTTTCGCCTCGCGGGTGTTGAACGGAGGCAGCATGTCCTTGTCACCGGCCACGATCTGTTCCAGCGCTGCGACGAACTTTTCGGTATCTAGGTGGTTAAGCACTTCCCAGACGGACCACCGAGAGCCCAAGAAGGCGTCCACGGGATCGAGTCCTTCTAATGAGGCATGGAGGTCCTTATGCCCCTCGTCCAGCCGCTCCAGCACGTGTGCCCGCCGTTGGAGTGGGGTCAGTTCTTGTTCTGGTGTCATCGTTTCTCCAGATGTGCCTTAGTTTGTGAGGCCATTCTAAGGCCGCGGCAAACTCCAGGGAAGCAGGAATCCACAGTGGTACAATTTCCTGAACATAATGACCGAAGCTAGAAACAGGACCGCCACGCCTGCCGCCGGACTCAGCGGAGACTGGCTCACCAAAGACCGGCTGCACAATCTTCTGAACGTGCGAAAGCCCGCTGCGGGAGAAGTTGCGTCGTCGGTCTATCTGAAGCCTGGCGACACTGCCGAGTCCTCCGAATGGCGGGAGCGGCTGGCACGATTGGGTAAAACGCCGGAGGATAGTGGGAGCGGGCTGGTTGGTTTTCGCGCTGGGGAGCGGGCTTTAGTCATCGCGCCGCCTTTTCCCATAACTGAAAGCAGCCGGTTCGATACCTGGAACGAGGGGCCGCTCTGGACGTTGCTGGACTCTGAGCGCACCGTTGGGGTGGTGTTGGTGCGGCTGGGGCGCTACTCGGTGGCCGTCTACCGGGGCGGAGACCTCGTCACATCCAAGACCGATTCCCGCTACGTGA
>VFHG01000014.1 GCA_009392075.1 SAR202 cluster bacterium | reverse complement strand
CAAAGGACTTGCCAAGGAATTGGGCATAGACAGTAACGGCTTGGCCAAGACGATCCGGCGGTTCAACCGTTTCGCGGCCGTCGGCAAAGACAAAGACTTTGGCCGCGGGGAGTTCCCTTTTGCCAACTCTGTAAGCGGAGACCTGGCTCACCAGCCCAACCCCAATCTGGGCCCTCTGAACCAGCCGCCGTATTACGGACTCCCTCTGGAACCGGCCGCCGCCGGCTCGACCCGCCTGATGACCAACGAGTTTGCTCAAGTAGTGCACCTGCGCGGTCACGCCATCCCGGGACTCTACGCCTGCGGAAGCGCCAGCGCCCATTACTATGGCGTAGGCTACCAGGCAGGTTGCGAACTAGGCGGTGCTATGACCTTCGGCTACCTAGCGGCCAGGCACGCAGCAGGGGAGTGATTCTCAAGACCGGCAGACCGGTGGCCGAAGCCTATTGAGTGCGGACTTGGTCCAGCAGCCTGGCGCAGGAATAGAGGGTCCTAGTGTGGGGCATGGGAAGCCCTAACTTCTCGCCAAGTTCGATAACCACCCCCACCACGCTCTCCAACTCCATCGGCCGGCCCGCCTCTAGGTCTTGGAGCATGGAAGTCTTGTGGGCTCCCACTTTTCTGGCCCCATCCATCCTCTGGTCGATGGTCAGCGGCAGGCGAACTCCCAGGCCTTCGGCAACGGCATCGGCCTCAGCCATGACGGCCCGTACGATGTCGCTGGACTCGGGGTGGGTGGCCATTTCAACGAGGGTAGCCCCAGTCAGGGCGCTCATGGGGTTGAAGACAACGTTGCCCAGCAACTTGATCCACATATCGTGGCGGATATGCCCGCGTATGGGGGCTCTAAGTCCAGCGCCAATCAGGGATGCGGCTAGGCGTTTGCACCGTTCGCTACTCGTCCCGTCCAACTCGCCTATGGAAAACCGGTTGCCTTCGATATGCTCGATCACACCTGGCTCAACGATCACCGTCGAGGGGTAGACCACGCATCCGATTACCCGCGATGAGTCGATGGCTTGGGCGATCACGCCGCCCGGGTCGACACTCTCGATGGACGAGCCATCGAACGGGCCGCCGTGACCCATGAAATACCACCAGGGGATGCCGTTCTGGGCTGAAACCACGGCGGTATCCGGGCCGAGCAACGGGGCCAAACTTGGCGCGATGGCCGTTAGGCTATGGGCTTTTACCGTGAGGAAAACATACTCCACCGGGCCGATGGACTCATAGTCGTGCGTGGCGGTTGGGTGGGCCTCAAAATTGCCCTCAGGACTCCGGACCCGGACCCCGTTCGCCTGCATCGCTTGCAGATGAGGTCCTCTAGCGATCAGGTAGATGTCCTCTCCGGCTAGCGCCAACTTTGCGCCCAGAAAAGCGCCGATGGCCCCCGCTCCAACAATGGCAATCTTCACAGATCTGACTCCGTAACAGGTCTAGAATTGCTGGCGTGTTAGGTTGAGCAAATGATACGCGGGTTAGGCGAAGGCTGCAGAGACGATTCGACGCTGTATTTTTCCGGTGGCAGAGCGAGGAATCTCCTCCACGATGTGAATCACCTTCGGGCATTTAAATGCCGCCAGATGCGCCCGGCAGAAGGCAACTAGTTCCGACGCCTTGACCGGAGCACGGAGAACCACCGCAGCGCTGGGGACCTCGCCGTGGGTCGAGTTGGGGACTCCGAAGGCCACGGCGCCCGCAACTGAAGGATGAGTCATCAGCGTGTCATCGATCTCCTGAGGGGAGATCTTCTCTCCGGAGCGAATTATAATCTCTTTCAACCGCCCGACCAGCTTGAGGTAGCCGTCTGAGTCCATCACACCTTGGTCACCAGTGCGGAACCAGCCGTCGGTGAAACTATCGCGGTTCGCTTCCGGGTTGTCCTCGTATCCTTGAGTGATATTTTCGCCCTTTAGAACCACTTCGCCAGTTACCCCGGCTGGTTCAATGTTTCCGTCTTGGTCCATGATGGCGATCGAAACGCCGGTCCCCATTCCCACCGAGCCGGGCACTCGTTTACCACCATTCAGCGGAGTGGAGGCCACCTGATGGGCCGCTTCAGTCATCCCGTAAGCCTCTAACACTGGAATGTTGAAGGTATCCTCCATATCGATCAGGACCTCTGGTGTGAACGGCGCGCTGCAAGACCGAATGAAGCGCAGATTGCGGTTCGATATTTCAATGGCTTGACTACCCGTGCTCCTTTTGGCGCGACGCAACAACGCCTGGTGCATGGTGGGTACTGCCGAATACCAGGTCACATGGTGGGCCTCAACGGTCTGCCAAAAGTCCATGGCATTGAATCTTGTGGGCACAACCACCACTCCACCCGAAATCAGTGTGGCCAATGTGGAGGCGACCAGACCGTGGATGTGGAACAACGGCATCACACATAGGGAAACATCGTCAGCTGTAAGGGCATATGTTTCGACGACGTTCTGGGCTGAAACCAACAGATTCCGGTGGGTCAATGGCACCCGTTTAGGGCGGCTGGTTGTGCCGCTGGTGTGCAACACCAAAGCCACGTCGTCAGCATCCGAAGGGTTGACTGGGGGTGGTTCAATCTCATTATTGCTGGAGGTGAAACAGACCTGCCCGTCACTGTCGGTCCCAACGGCTATCGAGATTATCGAATCCTGGAGGGCCCCCTTGACCGCTTCGCTCTCGGTGGGGGAGCTGATGAACGCCTTGGCGTTGGCATCTTCCAGGCAGAAACGTAGCTCTTCTTTCGTGAAGGCTGGGTTCAGCGGCGCGGCGGTGGCGCCAGCCGCGGTAACCGCCAAGAAGGAAACGATGTGTTCGACGCCATTGGGCAGGACGATAGCTACCCGGTCTCCTCGCCCGATGCCAAATGAACGCAGTTGTTTCGATAAAAGATCTACCTGATGCTTGAGGTCTCTATAGGTGAGCACCGGCCCGTCAGGAGAAATTATGGCGATGTGAGAGGGTTCTCCCCGGTCCAGAATTTCTTTGACCTCGCTCGGCAACTGTGATGTTTGAATCACTTGGGCATCAGCGTTCATTCTTTCGGCTCGATCCTTCCGTCCGTGGAGCGGACGTCGATTTAACTCTCTTAGATCATCAATCCAAATAACACCAATTGAAGAATATCTAATAGCAATAGTATAGAAGAGGTGAGTGTAAACAATAGGGGTCAATTAACTGTCGGAGTGATAGGTTATTTCTTTCACTCACGGGTGGCAATGCTGTTTTTAGAGGACGGGCAGCAGCTTTCCAGGACGGGCGGCCACCCAGTTATCAGGTCACGACCCTAAGGAGGTGAGGAACCGTTGCAGTATCAGCACCGCCGCCGTCTCATCGACCGACGCCCGTTCGCGCGATGGCTGAACGCCTGACTCCCGCAGCAGGCCCTCGGCTTCAACGCTGGTGAAACGCTCGTCCATCTCGTAGATCGCCAGGGACCCGTCATCTCCGAGCGCCCGGCGTAGGGCCCGGATGAAGCCGCGGGCCAGTTTGGCGGAATCACCGGTCTCACCCTGTAGCGTGTAGGGAATGCCCACGATGATGCCTTGGGCTTGGCGTTCTTGGGCGGACGCTATGACTTGTTGGACATCTTGGGCCAGTTTGCTTCGGACGATGTGTCCGGCAGGCAAGGCCATACCCCCGGGGCCGCTGACCGCCAGACCGATGCGGCGTTCGCCTAGGTCCAGTGCGATCAGTTTCGATTCGTCAGGCATAAACCTGCTAAGAAAGACCCTGGCGCACCAAAGCGGGGACACCGCTTAGAGCCTCGTCTATTTTCTCGGGCTGCTTGCCTCCGGCCTGGGCCATCTCCGGCCGTCCGCCACCGCCGCCGCCCATGACCTTGGCGGTGTCCCGAGCAATGTTGCCGGCATGCAGTCCCCGCTCAACCAGGTCTGGGGTGACCATAGTGATCAGGATGGGATTTCCATCGACCACCGCGGCCAACGCCAAGACGACGCTGCCGAGTTTGTCTTTGAGGAAATCGCCCATCTCCCGCATGCCATCGGCGCTACCGGCCGAGGTGCGGCCAGCGACGACTTTGACGCCATCGACATCCTGCACCTGGTCCAACAATTCTTCGGCCTCTCTCCGCAGGGATGTCTTTTGGAATCCCTCTAGCTGCTTCCGGAGGTCGTCGTTCTCTTGCATGAAGCTGTCCAGCCGAGATTCCAGGTCGGCCACAGGGGTCTGCAGCTTTTGAGATAGGGCTTCCAACCGGTCCGACTGCTGCACGAATAACTCTTCGGCTGCCCTGCCCGTCACGGCCTCGATACGCCGCATGCCGCCACCGATGCTGGACTCGCCCAACACCACCAACGTGCCAACCTGGCCGGTGGCCGAAACGTGGGTGCCGCCACAGACCTCTACGCTAAAAGCGTCTTCTGTTGAATGGGGCGCGGGCGCCATGGTTACGACGCGCACGACATCGCCGTAGCGGTCGCCAAAGAACGCCAATGCACCCTCGCGGACCGCCTCGTTGTAGCTGGTCTCGTGGGAGGTGACGGTTAAGTTACCCCGAACCTTTTCGTTGGCTAGTGATTGAACGGACAGAAGCTCGTCCCGGGTCAGGGCGCTAACGTGGCTGAAGTCGAAGCGCAGCCGCTCCGGGGCCACGAAGGATCCAGCCTGCCGGACATGTGCGCCAAGGACCGAGCGCAGGGCCGCGTGGAGGATGTGAGTCCCGCTATGGTTCCGCGAAGAATCCAAACGCCGGGCCAATTCTACCGAGGCTATGACCGCGTCGCCCACCGAGATCTCACCTTGCTCCACGGTTCCCCGTTGAACGATCAATCCCGCCACCGGGCTCTGGGTGTCTTCCACCGTGACGACGCCATTTGGGCCGATGATGGAGCCCCGGTCGCCCAACTGTCCGCCACCCTCTGCATAGAAAGGCGACTGGCTGATGACGACTTCTATCTGCTGGCCCTGAGTGGCATGGTCCACAGAGATTCCGCCCGACAAGATAACGGCGATCTTGGAGTCCTGCTGCGTGAGGTCATAACCGACGAATTCGCTGGAGCCAACGCCCAACTCGGCGTAGGAAATCTGCATATCCATGCCCCCGGAGAACGAGCCCGAGGACCGAGACTGCTCTTTCTGAGCGTCCATCTCCCGCTCGAAACCCGCCATGTCCACTTCCAGCCCGTGTTCTTTGGCGATCTCAGCGGTTAGCTCGGGTGGGAAGCCGTAGGTGTCGTAAAGGACGAAAGTCTCGACATCAGACAAGGTGCTAAAAAACTTCCTTTGACTTTCCAACCCAGCGGGCAGATTGGATTTAAGGGCGTCGCCAACAATCTCTAATGTCCCATGGGTCGCGATATCCGCAATCTCTTCCAACATCAGCGCCGCATCGATGGCCGCAACGTCCAAGATTCCTAAATTAGAGTTGGCTAACAGCAACTTGCGGATTGGTATGAACCCATCTTCCAGAAGCGGCAGACCAGTCTGGATGGCCTCGGCGAACCGCTCTTCCTCGAGAGTTATCACCCGGATGATGAAATCTTGGTTTTCTGCGAGTTCTTTATACACGCGGCTGAATTGGGGGATCGTAACTTCCACTACCTGCGTCAAGAAAGGACCAGTCAGGCCCAATTGCCGTCCGTAACGAATGGCGCGGCGGATGATCCGGCGCAGGACGTAGCCCCGGCCCTCGTTGCCCGGCACCACCCCGTCGCCGATCAGAAATGCGGCAGCACGGGCGTGCTCGACCACCACCCTCATGGCGTAGTCGGTCTCGGTTTCGGCTCCGTAAGTCTTGCCGGTCAGTTGACCGACCCGGTCGATGATGGGAACGAACAGGTCGGTCTCGTAGATGTTGTTCTTACCCTGGAGAATGACCATCGCCCGTTCCAGACCCATGCCGGTATCGACGGATGGGGCTGGCAGAGGCGTCCGGTCGCCAGTGGGGTCCTGGTAGTACTGCATGAACACCAGGTTCCACAGTTCCACAAAGCGTTCGCAGTCGCAGTTTGGATGGCAGCCGTCGATAGGACTTGGTTCACTCGATTTCAACTCCTGTCGGAACTGGGCGGTCAGGTCGTCCGGCGGAATCATCCGGCCGTTGTGACAGCCCTTCTCCGAGCCGCCATCGAAGTGGACCTCGGAGCAGGGGCCGGTAGGTCCTTCGTTGCCGGCGGGGCCCCACCAGTTATCTTTGTCGCCGTAGCGGTAGATCCGTTCCTCCGGAATGCCCACCAGGTCGCGCCAGATGGCGAAGGCCTCTTCATCATCCAGATGGATTGTTACATAGAGCCGTTCCGGGTCCAGCTTGAATAGCTCGGTGACGAACTCCCAGCAGTAACCGACCGCGCCCTCTTTAAAATAATCGCCGATGCTGAAGTTGCCCAGCATCTCGAAGAATGTCAGGTGTTTATGGTCGCCCACCTCGTCGATGTCGGTGGTGCGGAAGCTCTTCTGGCTGCTGGTCAGGCGTTTGGAAGGCGGGGTCTGCTCGCCCATGAAAAAAGGCTTGAACGGCACCATGCCGGCGCTGGTGAAAAGCAAGGTTGGGTCGCCAGCCGGAATCAATGAGGCCGAGGGCATGTGTTGGTGCCCTTTGCTCTCAAAAAACTTTATGAAAGAGTCCCTAATCTGGTCGCCGTTCATTGATTTCCTTTTGATGATTCTCTGAACTTTCTGTCTGGAATTTGGGTTAGCCCAAAACGGCTGGGCCGTCCGAAATCGGTGTCCAAAGTTACGGATTTCGCTCTCCGAAGGGGTTGAATTGAATTGTATTTGACCAGCCGAAGGCAGTCAACGG
>VFHG01000013.1 GCA_009392075.1 SAR202 cluster bacterium | reverse complement strand
GTTCGATATGGGCCTGGTGGAATTTGACGAGCCGTTTTTGAGGCTCTTTAACCAGGGCGTCATCCTGGGTGGAGACCACGAGAAGATGAGCAAGAGCCGGGGCAACGTGGTCAATCCCGACGACTTCGTTGGCACGCTCGGGGCCGATGCGGTGCGTTGTTTCCTGATGTTCATCGGTCCGTGGGACCAGGGTGGTCCCTGGAGTGATGTGGGTATCAACGGGACCGCCCGTTGGCTGAACCGCGTCTGGGACATCGCTGTCCGCGATGCAAATAAACTGGGCACGGCATCGGTGAATGCAGATATTGTGCGAGATACCATACGCCTGCTGAATCAGACGATTCGCAAGTGCCACAACGACCTGGATAAATTCAAGTTCAACACGGCCATAGCCTCTCTGATGGAGCTGACCAATCACCTGAACCGTGTGTGGGCGGATGTTAGCATCGACGCCAAAACGTGGCGGGCATGCACCCGAACATTGCTGCTTCTGCTGGCCCCAATGGCCCCGCACATGACCGAGGAACTCTGGGAGATGAACGGCCATCCATATAGCATCCACCAACAGGACTTCCCCACTTGGGACGATGGCCTGGCGGCCGAAGACGTGATCACGTTGATTGTGCAGGTCAACGGCAAGGTGCGGGACAAGATCGAAGTAGCCGTGGGTATCAACGAAGCTGAGGCCCAAGCGCTGGCCCTGGCCAGCCCACGGGTGCAGAGCCAGGTGGAAGGCAAGTCGGTGGCCAAGACGGTCTACGTTCCTGGCCGGTTGGTCAACGTGGTGGTCAACTAAGGCCCTGATCTATTCCGTGTTCCGCCCTAGCAGCTCCTGAATCATTACTGGCCGGTGCGTTCATGAACGTCGAAGAAATCTATCGCCGGTTCACAGACGGCTCCAGAGAAGGGGCCGTTAGGGCAGGTTGGGTCGAGCGTTACCTCGAATCACCTGCGGCTTTCTGGTGCACACTGCATGCTCCGGCCGACGCGAGAGACCCGATGAACGCCCAGATGCAGCACATCTTCGACATCGGGAATAACCACCAAGACCGGGTCAACGAACGGTTCTTTACCGGCGGAGTCCAAGAGGTCTTCCGAAAATCCCTTGAGATTATGTTCCCGGGCGCAACGGCCATCATGGACATGCCCTTGGTCTGCTGGCCCGACGGTCTAACCGGCCGGCCGGATGTGCTGGAACGTGTCGACGGCGTCCCGTCAGTTTTTGGCGATTACAGCTACCGGGTAATCGAGATCAAGTCGTCTCGCCGACTGAGGGAGTTTCAGATACTGCAAGGCGCGCTCTACAACCGGTTACTGGGAATTGTTCAGGGCTACCAACCCCCGGAGTTCCAGATGATCAACGGCGATACCGAGATCATTGAAGTGATGATGTCCGACGTCGACCATCGGCTGGATGAGGTACTGGCAGAAGTCAGAGAGATCATGGCGGGGAAGTCGATTGAGTTCTGTTACGGAGTCGCCAGGTGGCCGTGGATTTCTTACGTGGACAGCCGGGCGATCGAAGCCAACGACGTGTCTCTGATCACAGGCGTCGGCTCTTCGGTGCGCACGAACCTGGTGGCTGCCGGCTACGCGACCCTAGAGAGCATCGCCGCCGCTAATGAAACCGAGCTGGTCAGCGTTAAGCGGGTCGGTTCTGCCTCCGCGACGAAGATGATGGTCTCGGCCCAAGCGCTACAGGGAATGAAGCCACTGAGATCGGAAGAACTTGAAGAACTCCGCCATGGCAAGACCGAGGTGTTCTTCGACTTTGAAGGCGCTCAAGAGTTTGATGAGAACGACGGCCTTGAATTGGTCAACTACCTGATTGGAGCGGTTTTTCGAACGCCGGGCCAGGAAGCGCAATACACCGCATTCTTCGCCGAGACCTTTGAGCAAGAAGATGAGAACCTGACGCATTTCTTGGAGTGGGCGAATTCCCTGGAAGACCCGGTCTTCTATCACTGGCACCACTATGAAAAAAACCATCTTACGAAGATGGTCGAGCGGTACGGCGTTGACTTGGAACTGGCGGCAGTCGTCCTAGACCGCCTGGAAGACCTGTCTCCTTGGGCCACCAAGGGGTACGCTTTCCCTGCCTATGGGGAAGGGCTTAAGGCAATCGCAAAGAGTCTGGGGTTCAAGTGGCAACAGGACGACGTGTCCGGTGTGGGTTCCATGGGCCTCTACTTGAGATATATCGAGTCGGGCGGCACGGACGATGTCTCCAAAGAGAAGATCATCGTCTACAACGAGGATGATTGTTTTGCTACCATGCATATCTACGATTGGGTTATGGCCCAAGAACGGTGACCCGTCCGGTCTATACATCGCATAGCCACTGCGGCAACGCAGTGTTGAGTTACGAATAAATGACAATCAGCGGCGAAAATAACGGAACAGGAAGCTTCTACGGTGTAGGGGTTGGCCCCGGCGACCCGGAACTATTGACCATCAAGGCGCAGAAGACGCTGCAGAAGGTGGCGGTTATCTCCTTCACCCAATTGGACGACGGCAAAGAGAGCTACGCTCTCAGCGTGGTCCGGGGTGTGCTTGAGGCGGCGAAACCCGCGTTTCTGGCCATAACGATCCCGTCAGATGATGAAACCCCCGTCGGCCCGCAGACGTGGACCGATGCGGCCGCAGAGATCGCCGGGCACTTGAGTCAGGGCAAAGATGTAGCTTTCATCACTGAAGGTGACCCCATGCTCTACAGTGAATTCTTCCAGGTGCTCGGAAGCGTCAAATCGGTGGTCCCAGACCTAGAATTTGAGGTCATTCCCGGCGTCTCATCAGTGATGGCGGCGGCGGCCAGCTCCGGCATTCCCCTGGTCACCCACGGGCAGCGGCTGACGATTCTACCCAAGGTTTACGGCATCGACGACCTGCGTGAGGCAATCACCAACTCCGACACCACCGTGCTGATGGAAGTGGACCGTGACCTACTGCAGGCATTGGCGAATCTGGAAAACCTGGGTCTCACCGGCAAGGCCACCTACGTTCGCCAGGCAAGCACGTCACGGGAAAACGTGGTGGAAGATATCTCAAAATTAGAAGCCGAGGACCTAGACTACTTCTCTTTGCTGATAATCAGGCGTTAGCCCAAAGGTAGCGTTCGCCACCGACCAGGGTTACATCAGCAGGGAGAACGGCTCGCTTCGCAACCGACCTACGGTAGGGTCCGCCACCAGGCAGGGGTTCATCAGCGAAGAGTCCGAATTTGGACTCCTATAGACCTAATTCCATCTCGCTCTGCAACCGGGTTCATCGAAACAGGAGGGCCCGATACTCTGACGTCGTGCCCTTTTGTTATTGGCGCGCTGCTCCCTTCGAGAGCTTCATCCCTGTCGGGTATATCAGGTCTCCAGTATCACTTTTATCAGCCCGTCATCTCTGCTTGCGTAAAGCTCGTAGCCCGTCGGCGCTTCGTTGAATCCGAAGCGGTGGGTGATCAGCCACGAAAGGTCGACCTCGCCCTTGGCCCGCCGGTTCACTGCCTCTTGGATGGGCCTTGCCGGGGCCTCACAGGTGGCGCTGACTGTGCCGACCATTCTCAGTTGCTTGGAGATGGCTGCGAGGTAATCGAAAGTCACTTCTTTTTCCTCCGGTATTCCGAAGAGCACCAAAGTGCCGTACATCCTGGCCATGGCTACGCACTGGTCCAGCGCCCGGGAATCTCCGCTTGCCTCCACGACCATGTCGGCCCCCTGGTTGCCAAACACCTCTTGGACCACTTTAATCGGCGCCACTCGGCTGGTATTGATGGCCAAGTCCGCCCCTAATTTTCGTGACATTGCCAAGCGATGTTGATTGGGGTCGATGGCTATGACTTTCCGGGCGCCCAACCGCTTCAGGGTCATCGTGAAGAGAAGACCAATGCAACCCTGACCCAAGACCGCCACGTTCTTTCCGGCAACGGGTCCAACCTGCTCCAGGGCGTACAGCACGGTGCCCCAAGGCTGGCACATGAGCCAATCTCCCATGTCGCCATCATCAGGCAGGGCAACCAAGGTCTCCGGCTGGGCCACCACATATTCAGCGCCGCCGTTCAGGTTCAGCGCGGGTAAATAGATCACCCGCCGTCCCTCGGGCCAGTCCGGCAACTTACTTTTGATGATGGTGCCGGCGCATTCATGGCAGGGAGTGCCTGTTCCCAGGGGATAATACTCTTCTGGCTGGGGATGGCGGTAGGCCATCATGTCGGTGCCGCAAACCGACAATGCTGTCAGCTTGACCAACACTTCGCCGTCGGACGGCTCAGGGATTGGGATTTCGGACAAAACCAGTTGGTGTGGACCGGTAACTTGGATAGCTTTCATGGTTCGTTAAGCAGGCGGGTAAACTTGAAATCAGTTCGTGGGTCGGGTGAATCCGGCCGAAGATCTGGGAATCCTGCAACTTAGGTGCAGTATACATTCGTACAAGATGGAAACAATACCGTCTAAATCGCCTTCAATTTCGGCCCAGTTGATTTATGCCTCTTTGGCCTGCGGCATCAACCGAGTCTTACGCCCATTCCGTATGCTAAACTGGTGCGCAATTCGGCGCGCCTAGAGGAGACGATATGGCCACTTCAGTGCAACCAAAAGATAAGACAGTCAACGTCAACGGCATAAACCTGCATTATTTGGATTGGGGCACTGAAGGCAAGCCTAAAGTTTTGCTGCTTCATGGCCTCCGGGGGCATAGCCACTCATGGGACGACGTTTCCGCCGATTTATGTCAGGACTACCATGTAATCGCGTTGGATCAAAGAGGAAGGGGCGAAAGTGATTGGGCTCCGGGCGGTGATTACTCCAGCGAGTCATTCGTCGCTGACCTGGAAGGCTTCTGTCAGGCAGTTGGGTTGGACTCATTCATCATGATCGGCCACTCCATGGGCGGCCGCAACAGCATGGCCTTCGCCGGCAAAAACGCCAGAAAAATTCAACAATTGGTCATCATCGACATCGGCCCTGACCTGGATCCCAAGGGCTCGGGCCGCATCACACAGGAGATGATCGACGTTCCTGAGGAATTCGACACCTTTGAAGACGTTTATGCCTACCAGAGCAAGCAGAACCGTTTCTGTTCCGAGCCGGTCCTCCGGCGCCGCCTGACCTACGCCACCAAGCAACTGCCCAACGGCAAATTCGGCTGGCGTTACGATTTTGAGGTACGCGAACAACGCCGGAACAGTACCGGC
>VFHG01000012.1 GCA_009392075.1 SAR202 cluster bacterium | reverse complement strand
AATTTGGCTTCCGCTCCTGAAACGGTGGCCGTATTCACCAGATTTCCTAGGGCTTACGGGTCTAGCACCAAGGTCACCGACAATAACCTGCTTTCTCCAGAGGCAAGGTTCCCGATCCGGCAGGTGACCTCTCGGCCGGGTACCTAGCAATCAGATGGGTCGGCGCCAGACGGTAGCAGGTGGAGACCGTCCGCCAGCACCTCGCTCACAGTTACTCCCGTCGTATCGGATGGTCCGTCGTTCGTGATGGTGTACTCAAAGGCAATCCGGTCTCCGGCCGTCGCCGAAGCAAAGACATCCCTTAGCGAAATCATCAGGTCGGACACGAGTAGAACCGTGGTACTTTCGTCAGCGGTGGCCGCCGAATCACCAGGTTCAGCTCCTGCGCCTTTTTGAGTTCTGCGACTATATCGATCACCGACGGCGTACTCGGCTGACTCTTCCATAAGCGCCCCACCAAACACCACGCCAACCCCCCGACGGTGCAACCGGGCTAGAGACCGGTCTCGCCCTTTAAGTCATCGTCTAAAACCCGCTGCTCTGAACCAGGACTCGGAATCCTACTGGCGATGGGCTCGCCGGCGTCGGCGGCAATGGCCGTTTCCATGGCCCGTATGGCGACCTCAATCTGCTCGTCGTCGGGTTGCCTCGTAGTCAGCTTCTGTAGCCACAAACCCGGCGTAGCAATCATCTTGCCAAACCATGCATCCTGGTGTGTGCCGCTGAACCGCAGGAACTCGTAGCTAACCGCGGCGATCACGGGCAAGAGAAGTATGCGAGAAGCTATCCGCCATTCCAGAGGCGGGCCAAAAAGCAGCGCAAACACGACCACGGAGACTACTACCACAGTTAACAAGAACGCCGTGCCGCATCGGGCATGGGGCGTGCCAAACTTCCGGACGTTCTCCACTGTCAGGGGTAAATTGGCCTCCAAGGCGTGCACGGTCATATGTTCCGCGCCGTGGTAGGCGAATACTCTTTTGACGTCTTTGAGCATGCCGATCAGTGTGATGTAGCTCAGCAGGAAGACCAAACGAATCACGCCTTCCACTATCTCACTAAGAAGGTCCGAGTTCAGGACTGGGGTCAACGCCCAGGCAATGAGCAGAGGGGTTACGAAGAACAGCCCAATGCCGAAGACCAGAGAGATGCCCAGAGTTGTGGCCATTACCCAAGCAGGAATACCCTCCTCCGCATCGAAATCACGGTCCATCGCCGCCATGTTGGCGGAGAGTTGGAGGGCCTTGATGCCAAGAATCATGGTTTCCAGAAGCGTGAGGAATCCTCTGAACAACGGCCAGCGGCGCGGTCGCCCGTTATAGATTGAGCTAAGCGGCTCATGGTGCAATTCTATGGAGCCATCCTCACGCCTAACCGCAAGGCCGAAGTGGTCTCGGCCGCGAATCATCACGCCTTCGATAACGGCTTGTCCGCCGTACATATGAGGTGCCTGTTCTGCCAATTGAATCCTCGACTAGCTGAGTAGTTGGAATGTAGACGGTTCTCGCATCAGCGCATCTAGTATAGGGGCTACTCTCTTAAACGAAAATCGAGGGCTCATAGCCCCCGATTTTCTCGATTTGGTCGCTGTAGACGTTGGCCCCACCTGGGATAGTGGAAGCTAATTTAGATTGTAGCGGCGCTTCATCCGCTCGATCCGGCCCTGGGTGTCTACAACACGCTGCTCGCCCGTGTAGAAGGGGTGGCACTTACTGCACACCTCAACACGGAGAGTGGGCTTGGTGGCCCCGGTGTTAAATACGTTGCCGCAGGAGCACGTCACCGTGGAGTTGTAAAAGTGGGGATGGATTTCTGTTTTCATTTCTGACCGGTCTCTAAGTTATTTCTGTGCGTTTAATTGGATGCGGAAACTGGCTATGCGGTTTCCACCGGGTATACGCTCACCCGGCGGCGGCCTTTTGAGGCCCATTCGAATTTCACTTCGCCGTCTACCACCGCAAAGATGGTGTAATCACGGCCCAAGCCAACGTTGGTCCCGGGCTTGATGCGGGTGCCGCGCTGCCTAACGATTATGGAACCGCTGGTAACGCGCTCGCCACCGTATTTCTTAACGCCTAGGCGTTTGGAATTACTATCTCTACCGTTGTTTGTGCTGCCGCCAGCTTTTTTATGGGCCATTAGCTATTCTCTTCTCCACCGTCCGTCTCGGCTGGAGCCGCCACCGCAGCAGCGCGCCGCCTTGGCGCCCGGGGTTTGGTTAGTTCGATGTCTCGAATCTGCAAACGAGTATAGGTCTGGCGATGGCCGCGCTTTCTGCGGTACCGGTTCTTGGCCTTATACTTGTAGACCATGAGCTTCTTGTCTTTATAGTGAGACAAGACTTGGGCTGTGACCTTGGCGCCTTCGATGAGAGGGACCCCAAATGTCACCTCTCCACCGTCGGAAAGGGCTAACACCTCGCCAAACTCAGCAATCGTGTCTACTCCGTTGGGCAAGAGTTCAACGTCCAACGTATCACCGGGCTTGACCCGGTACTGTTTTCCGCCTGTTTTAAATACTGCGTAATCCATATATTCCTCGACCTTCAATACTACGTGAGCCCTCTGCGCCTGTCAAGGAATTTCGTGCCCATTTCTGCCTGGCCTCCGCCTACTCAAACCTCGGCCCACCGGCCATCGATCATCAAATCTGATCCATACCGGCCGAATCTGCCATGTTGGCCATGATATATAATTGCCGGACTCCATCTGAAGCGTAGATTCAAAGCCGTACTCCAAAGATTCGAACCCGAAGTTCCGAATCCAAAGAACATCGTCAGATGATTGTAACGGGTTAAGCATGGACCAGCTAAGGGGACAGGACCTCAAAGAAGCTTTTTCCACGGCAACCGGGTTCTTGGAGGAACACCGGGATGTAGTCAACGCGCTCAACGTGTTCCCGGTGCCTGACGGCGACACCGGCACCAACATGCTGCTGACCATGCGCTCAGC
>VFHG01000011.1 GCA_009392075.1 SAR202 cluster bacterium | reverse complement strand
TGTTGTTTTCGTTCTGCCCCGTTTTTTTGTGCTGCCATCTGGATGTTCATCGCTGTTTCCATGGTTGCCTCACCTCGAAATTTGTTGTGAGGACATCGTATGAACTGTCCCGGGACTGAACATCGGGCGGACTCCGCATCTTTAAAAACGGGTAATTTCAGTAGCGGCCTAGGGATATCAGGAGTCCTCCCTATAGGAGTCCGGCGCTAGGCGTGAGACGGCCACTGCATAGTGGTATTTGCCAGACAACAAGGAACTCCAGCGGAATCTTGAAAGAACGCTTTCCAGGGAATCAGGGCCGAAAATCAGGGGTTTTTGGGGAACAAGAGGTAGATCGCTTGCTGGCCGGCGGCGGACCGGCTAATTGGAAACGCGCCCTACTCCAAGAACCGGGTGAACGCTTGGTTGGCGATCAGGTAGGCCGACTCCGTTAACTTGAGGCA
Organism: SAR202 cluster bacterium; assembly: GCA_009392075.1. Next base: position 4,692 of record VFHG01000011.1, on the reverse strand, counting down.
ATCGCCATCCCGGACCAGCAGGCCCAGGTCTATGCACTCTTGGATCGGGGCCTGGAATTTGTCGGCCATGTCGACCCCCGTTCTGGCAGAGGCATCTGATAGGTTAAGGCCGTCCAACAGCCGCAGTCCGAGGAACATGGTCTCCGAGCAGATGGTCTCCGGGCCCAGGTGTTCCCAGCCGCCCAGGGTTTGGACGCTTTCTAGCACCGTTTCAACAAAGTCATCAGCCGGTTGTATCCCGGACTGGGCCCAGGCAGTGGCTTTGGTGTTGTAGTCCCGCGGCGAGAGGACAGTCCAAAATCGCCAGTCTCCCAGGCGGGAATGGGCCCCGGGCCCGACACCCAGATACGGGCCGTTCTCCCAGTAGACCAGGTTGTGGCCGCAAGCCCGATCAGGCAGGGACCAGTTGGATATCTCATAGTGGTGGTAGCCCGCAGCGGCCAATGACTCGCGGGCGTACTGGTACATGTCTGCGGCAAGGTCCGGGTCGGGTTCAGGAATCTTCCCTTCTTCGGCCCAGCGGTGCATGGGCGTGCCCTCCTCGAGGGTCAGGGCGTAGAGAGAGATGTGCTCCGGCGCCAGGCTGGTCAGCGAGTCCAATGTCTTTCGCCACTGATCGAGGGACTGGTTGGGCAGCCCGTACATCAGGTCCAGGTTTACATTGTCGAACCCGGCCTGGCGTGCGGCCTGGAATGCGTCGACTGCTTCGGACGCCTGATGACGGCGGCCCAGCAGGTTCAGCAGATCATTATCCAGGCTCTGCACTCCAATGCTCAGGCGGTTGACGCCCTGGGCCAGGATACCGGCACATGCCGCGGCGTCCAGGTCTCCGGGGTTGGCTTCGATGGTGATCTCCGCGCCCGAATCCACCTGATAAGACGACTGGATAGAAGCAAGTATCTGTTCTATGTAGCCGGGAGGCAGGTAGGATGGGGTGCCGCCGCCGAAGAAGATCGACGTAACTGCTGGATGGGCCAGGGTATCGCCCCAACTTTGAATCTCTGCCTTTAGGGAAGGAAGAAATGTCTCCATCAGGTTCTCGATGCCCTGATAGGTATTGAAATCGCAGTACGGGCACTTGGTCTTACAGAACGGCACGTGGACGTAGAGTCCCATTCCTGAGGCGGGAACGATGATGGAAGCTCTACTCGTCGTCAATCAACCGGCTCGAGCCGTCGACCACTTTTTCGGGGTCTTTGTCTTCCGGGCGGTTGGACTCCGGCACCCGGTCCATGTGCTCATCCACGACATTTGGCGGCGCCAGCTTGGTCAAAAACAGCAACGCCAGCCCCAAGATGATCAGATCGTCGAACCTGCCAAGAATTGGGATCCGGTCCCTAAGAATATCGTAGGGGGAAATGACGTAGAGCAGAGCAAGCGGAACCAAGGCCCGAAGAAAGATCGATACTCGTTTGTCGAAGGTCAGCCGCCAGACCAAGCGAGCATACTTCATCGCTTTGGGCAGCAATCGGGGGGCCAGGAAATATAAGAGGGGAAACGCCAGTCTGTAAAACATGATCAAGCTCTAAGCGAGTATTCTCTTCCGTTAAATTATAAGCCAAGGTGTGATAACTTGAAACCGACCGGTTCGCATAACCGTTTCACTGCGACTAATACGTGGCTGCAGCACATTTGGTCATATGTTGGGCATCATACCGTTGGCCTGGCGTAGAAGTCCGTTGAAGAAGATGGAGGGGTGAGCATGCCCAAGGCGAAACGTCCCCAGACCGTCGGAGCGCTCCGCAAGAGCAACTATGAAGTCCTTCCCGTCCGTGAGGAGCTGCGGAAGAACCTGATCGCCAAGATACGAGCCGAAGAGGTCGTGTTCCCCGGAATTGTTGGGTTCGAGCAGACGGTCATCCCACAGATCGAGAATGCCATCCTTGCCGGCCAGGACATCATACTGCTGGGCGAACGCGGGCAAGCCAAGTCCCGTATCATTCGCAGCATGACTAATCTGCTCGATGAATCCATTCCCAAGATTGCCGGTTGCGAGATCAACGACAATCCCTACGACCCCATCTGCCGGGTCTGCCGCGACAAGGTTGCGGAGATGGGCGAAAAAACCCCTTTGGAATGGATCCCGAGAGAGGACCGTTACGCGGAAAAACTGGCGACTCCTGATATATCCATTGCCGATCTCATCGGTGAAATCGACCCCATCAAGGTAGCCGAGGGGCATTACCTGTCCGACGAGTTGGTGATCCACTACGGAATGGTTCCCCGCACCAACCGCGGCATCTTCTGCATCAACGAGCTGCCAGATTTGGCGGAAAGGATTCAGGTGGGGTTGTTCAACCTGATGGAAGAGCGGGACGTACAGATCAAGGGCTACCGGGTCCGGCTGCCTCTGGACGTGTTCGTGGTCTCGACGGCAAACCCGGAAGACTACACCAACCGGGGACGTATCGTCACCCCACTCAAGGACCGGTACGGTTCCCAGATCCACACCCATTACCCCTTGGATCCCAAGGATGAGATCGCCATCATGGACCAGGAGCGGACCAAGTTCCCCGAAGAGGACAAGCTGGTCATCCCCGATTATATGAAAGAGATTTTGGCGGAGATCACCACCCAGGCCCGCCTGAGCAGCGAGATCAACCAACGCTCCGGGGTGAGCGTCCGGGTCTCCATCTCCAATTTTGAGACCATGCTTGGCAACGCCGTGCGCAGGGGCATTCGTAATAAGGAAGAATGGGCCTGCCCCAGGGTCAGCGACCTTTCATTCATCGTGGCGTCATTCGCTGGAAAGATCGAGCTTGAGACATTTGAAGAAGGCCGCGAGTCCCGGCTGACCGACGACCTGACCCGGCGCGCGGTGCTGCGGACGTTTGGCAGTTACTTCGAAGTGGACGACTTGGAAGCGATAGTAGACTCATTCGACCTGGGAAACCGTGCCGAGACAGGCAGCGACCTGGCGGCGGCTGGTTATCCGGACCTGGTGAAGAACATCGACGGCTTGGACAAAGCGGTCAAGAAATTGACCAGGGACAAGCGGCCTGAGGTCATTGCGTCGGCCGTGGAGTTCATCCTGGAGGGTCTGCACCTCAGCCGCAAGCTGAATTGCGACCGCTCCGGCGAAGCTGCGGTCTACAAGCGGTAGGTGACGGCGCACTCGGCCCACCCTTGTGACTGCCCCGGCTTGCCTTAATATACAGCCCACGCGTATAATTAGAATTAATGTTCTAATTAATTTCAATTACTCGCTGGGTGTATAGGGAGGGGCAATGGCCGGAGCCGACGTTCAAGAGATTCACTGCAAGACCCTGCTCAATAAGATCGATGTTCCGAAGTTTCCGTTCCATTGGACACTGAATCCTTACCGAGGCTGCCGCCACGCTTGCACCTACTGCTATGCCCGGCCGACACACGAGTTTTGGGGGTTGGATTCTGGGCGCGACTTTGAGACCAGAGTATTCGCCAAAGTGAACGCTCCCGAGGTGCTGCGGCAGGAACTGAAACGGCCCAGTTGGCGCCGGGAATCCATCGCCATCGGAACTGCCTCCGACCCCTACGAACCCGCCGAAGCCGAATACGAGATCACTCGCCGCATCCTGCATGTGCTCCGAGACTTCCAGAACCCCGCATCCATCACCACCAAGGGTGTGTTGGTCCGCCGCGACGCAGACATCTTGGCAGAACTGACGCAGGTGGCCGATGTGCACGTCAACTTCAGCATTGGGACCATCGATGAGAAGGTTTGGAAGATGATGGAACCCGGAACGCCGAACCCAATGGCCCGTATGGAAGCCATGCAGTATCTGGTGGAGAACGGCGTCTCTGCCGGGGTGATGATGGCCCCGTTGCTGCCGGGTATCACCGACGACGAAGCAAATATCCAGGCAGTGGTGGAAGCAGCTCACGAGCATGGCGCCCAGTATTTAGGGGCCAACGTCTTGTTCCTAAAGCCGGGATCAAAAGAATGGTTCATGCCCATGTTGCGAGAGGCGTATCCCCACCTAAATCCGGGGTACAACCGGCTGTACAACAACAAGACCTACGCGCCCAGGGATTACACCAAGACTGTGATGGATACTGTGGATCGGGTGCGGCGGCAGTGGAATCTGCCGGACCGGGCGAAGGTACAAGAAAACATGGCACCCAAAGGTCAGTTGCAATTGGCCTTTACGGCATAACCACCGGTTTAGTATTTGGAGACGTTGATCTCCACCAACTTGCCGGTCACCAAGAAGATCACCCGTTCGGCGATGTTTGTGGCCCGGTCGGCGATGCGTTCCAGGTCGTGGGCGACCCACAGCAGATAGGTGGCCTTCTGGATCGTCTCCGGATCCTGCACCATGAATAGGATCAGCTCCCGGTACACCTGATTGTAGAGTTCGTCTACTTCATCATCTGCAAGACAGACGGCATTTGCTTTCACCATGTCCCGGTTCAGAAGGGAATCGATGCTGTCGTTCAACATGGTGGTGGCCTTTTCGGCCATGCGTGGGATGTCGATCAAGGGCTTCAGGGGCGGGTCTCCGCCCATGGATATGCTGATCTTGGCGATTCCCTCAGCGTAGTCGCCCATCCGCTCTAATTCCACGACTATGTGCAGCAAAGCTATGATCGCCCGAAGGTCGCCGGCCATCGGCTGCTGGGTGGCAATCATGTCGGCGCAACGCTCTTCAATTTCGAAGCGTTTGTGATCGATATAGTCGTCGTCGTTGATGACTTCCTGAGAAGCGACCA
>VFHG01000010.1 GCA_009392075.1 SAR202 cluster bacterium | reverse complement strand
TACCTGCAAAACCAATGGCGGACCCAGCTGTAGGGAGGAAGAGGAATGGCCAGGTTTAGTTTTAGAAGAAAACGGCTGTCATTCAGCGAAATGACCAACCGGGTTCCAGCGGCTGTGGACCCCTTGGATTTCTTGGTTGGCGGACGCACCGCCTCCAGAGATGCCTTCCAACAGATACATGGGGCCATCCATGGCACGTTGGGCGAGGTTGAGCGTTCGATCGGTTCAGTGTTCGAGCGGCTTAGGCCCGACGGTAACCTCAGCGACCGGATGGTCCTGGAAGCCAACGCCGAGCTGCGGACCGAATTGGCTCGAGCCAATACGTTCGCAGACGTTAAACGCGACGAGATGCTGATCACCATTGGATCAAGGCTGGAAAGCCTCTTCATCCAACGGTTGGTGGTCGCTCCCGAAGAAGAACCGCCGGTGCGGCGGTGGGCCGCCCTGGCCGACCGGGCCATCCGGCGGGACCTGCCCGTGGTATCCGAGCCCAATCACAGCAACTTGGATGTCTCGCCAAACGATCGCAAGAAGCGGTTGACCAAGTGGCAAGCGGAGACCGACGAATACCTCGAAACGGTCTGCCTAAACCACGTTGGAGAGGTCGTCAACGGACTCCTAGAAGAACTGAACGAATACTCCGCCAGTTGGGTCGAATTGGTCGTTGACCTCAGGCGCCTGGCCACTTCCGGAGGCCGCCTTTACCAAGAGGTTACAGACGCCGAGCAATGGACCTTCGACAGCGACGACCCCACGGTTAAGAACCTGCTGACCGGTGGACAGGCCCAAGACATCGCTATGCGAATCCTGAGCCGGTTCCAGCTCAGCCACCAAGACCTCGCCGACATTGCCGAAATGGTCCACGGTTCCCTGGCCGGAAAGCCGGTCTACGGGTCCAACAGGGTCGATCCTCTGGAATTGCAAGAACTCTTGGCGCGGGCCACCGCGCAAAAGATTCAGAGCACGGTCTCCATCGACACCGGGTTCCTATCCCTCATGGCCAATGGCTCCCGCTTTGGCGAAGAACTGGGTGAGCTTCTTGTGGACATGCACATGGGCGCATCCGCCATGGAAGAGAAGATGTGGCGCGTGGGAGATGTCCGCGTCGGTCACGTTGACGCTGCCTCAGGCGTTGGTATCACCGCTTCCAACCTCCACGACTCGGTCCTCCGAGGCCTAGGTGGCGGTCGAAAGTTCGCTGCGGTGGAAGGCCACCCCGGCGACAATCACCGATTTGAAGTCCAGATGTCCACGGTTGGCGCTCCGGTCTCCGATCTGGCCATCTTCCGCGACATGGTCAACGCCTGGTACGCTTGGCACTTCGAAGACGTGCGCGGCAGCTCCCTCAATGGTGACCCCTCGGGATGGCTGGCGTCGGTGAGCAAAGAGTCTTGGAAGCTCTACCCGGATATCGGAGAGGAAACCGGAGTGCGGAGGGCCATAATCGAGCTGATCGATGACGACCTGAAGAAGCTCTGGAACGGCCGGGAAGACATCGCCACCAGGTTGACCAACGGTTCATTCACCGACGGCGAACTGATGAATGGCGTGGTAAAACCCCAAGACAAGATCATGAACACGGCAGACCCCGACTCCTAGGCCTCCGTGCTCCAACCGGCTAATTAAAGAACGGCGCTCAGTACTGAGCGCCGTTCTTTTTTGCCTTGAACTATCGAGGTTAACGATCCTTTCCTACTCGTCCGGATGGGTGGTGATGAACTTGGCGGCCTTGGCAACGTCGATGTCGGCCCTGATCTCGACATCGGCCATCTCCTCTTGCAGCCTGACGATGACTGTACTGTCGTGGTCGCCCCAGCCCCGGTTCATGGCCTGGATGGCCAGTTGCTCGGAAAGGTTGGCGATGGGCATGGGAACGTCGAATTCCTTGGCTAGCTCCGTGGCCAGACCGATGTCTTTCCGGGCCAGGTTCAATGCGAAGCCGGCAGGCTCGTACTCGCCCTTGAACACCGTCCTGACGAATCCTTCATGCAGCACGTTCATCCGCCCCAGGGAACCCCGTCGGATGCACTGCCAAAGCGCTTCGGTATCAACGCCTGCTTTGACCCCCAAGGTCATGCCTTCGGCGATTGCCTGACGAACGCCGTGGCCGATCATGTTATGGACCAACTTGGCTACTGACCCGGCTCCAATCTCACCGGCGTAGAAAACCTTGTCGCCAAAGGCTTCCAGTAGCGGCTTCACCCGCTCAAAGACCTCTTTGTCGCCCCCGACCATCACAGCAAGGTTTCGGCTCTGCGCTCCTGATTTCCCGCCGCTGACCGGTGCGTCTAAAACGTGGATGCCCTTCTCACGGAACCTGGGCTCAAGCTCCCGGATTAGGGTTGGTCGGCTGGTGGAAAGATCGATGTACACCGAACCAGGCTTGGCGCCCCGTATCACTCCCTCAAGACCAACGGCCACCGCCTCGACCTCTCGGGGTCCGGGCAAAGATGTGAACGTTACATCGCACTGGCTGGCCACGTCGGCCGGTGAACTGGCCAGATGTGCTCCCGCCTCCAAGAACGGCCGGGTAGCGCCTTCGTTAAGGTCGTGGACGACCATCGGGTATCCAGCCTTCTGAATGTTCCCAGCCATGCCGCTGCCCATGTTCCCCAGCCCAATAAATCCTACGGTTTCCATCTAATACTCCTCGATAAAAATATAAAATCAGTGCCTGCGGTTGTTATGGCGGATTATATACTCGGCGCTAACTGTGTACCAACAGATCAAGATTAGCCCATTTTGTGCCTGGTGCGGATTTGGGCTACACTCCATGCTGTTCCGTGAGGGCGATCAGACACTGAAGCTTTATTCTCTGAGGTATATCGTGCTATTCCCGAATGAAGAAACCGACCGGCTACTAGCCAACTTGAAGAGCGGCAAGCCTTCGCTCTGCGCCTATGTTTTCAGTCACCCCAACATGGTGGAGGTGGCCGGCATCGCAGGCATCGACTGTTTCATGGCCGACATGATGTTCACAGCCCATGACTGGGACAACATCGCCCACTTGGTCCGGGCGGCCCGTGGCACCGGCATATCCCCCATGATCCGCGTGCAGTCCTTCC
>VFHG01000009.1 GCA_009392075.1 SAR202 cluster bacterium | reverse complement strand
GTATCTTGGCGTTCACAACGCCGATATATCTTGCCCACGATACTGCAATATTTCCCTAAAAGCCGCCCGGCGACGGCGAAATACCGCCTTATTGCCTACGGTTATCGTAATTTGGACATCGTTGCATAATCACCCGGTTGCAGCCAAAATACCCGTCGGTCTGTGCCTTGAACAGAGACCCTAGGAGGACCCAGGTAAATGGATGAGACCCCCCAGAGAGTTCTGGTAATAACTCCCCACCCCGACGATGCTGACTTCTGGTGCTCCGGGACTATCGCCAAATGGATCGGTGACGGCGCCACCGTACGCTACGTGCTTTGCACCGACGGCGGTAAAGGCACCACTGACCCGAACATCTCTTCAGCAGAACTATCTAAGACACGGGAGCAGGAGCAGGCTGAGGCTGCGGAATCCCTTGGCGTTCAGGAACTGGTGCTGCTCCATCACCCCGATGGTTTTCTTGAAGACGACGATGAGTTTCGCAAGGAACTGGTCAGGCAGATACGACAGGTGCAACCCGATGTTGTGTTGTGCCCCGAGCCCTACCGCAAGAACCTCGCCTGGCACCGTGACCATCGAATCACGGGCCAAGTTACGCTAGACGCGGTTTTCCCCTGCGCCCGCGATCACCTCCATTTTGTGGAGCTATGGCGCGATGAAGGCTTGGAACCCCACAAAACTGGGACGATATTGTTTTGGGGCACGGAACAGGCCGATACCATCATCGACATCTCGGATTCCATGGACGCCAAGTTCAAGGCCGTGAGCGCCCATCAGAGTCAGATGGGTGGCCGGACGGCCCAAGAGATAGAGGAATTCATCAAAGAGCGGGCCCAGATATCCGAAGGCGGGTCCGGCAAGGAATACGTCGAAGCGTTCCGGAAGATCACATTCCGGACGACCTGAAGAGCCTCTAGAGGGCGGATTCGCCTGGGTTCATGAGTAAAGCGGGCCTCAGTAACGGAAGCGCCGGGCCACCGAATGACAGCAAACGGTCGTGGAACTTTTTGAGATTGTAGGCGCCTCCCTGCTCCCGCTGATAGTCTTCCCGCAGCTTGAGGATCATGAGCTTGCCCAAGGTGTAATTGAGGTAACCTGGGTCAAACGTCCCGCGTAGCGCTTCTCTGCGTGCCGGTAGCTCGGCCATGTAAGCGTTCTCCATGAAGAACTTGGTGGCCTCGTCTAAGGTCATCATTTCAGTGTGCATTCGTAGCGAGCACATGTAGCGGCAATTGCGGACCAGGGCCTCCAGCAACTGAGTCAACAATAACTTTGGTTGGCCTTCACCGTACCCCGTTTCCAGGATCATCTGCTCGGTGTAGTGGGCCCAGCCTTCCGTGAATGAATACGCAGTTGCCACGCGGTTGACCAGCGGTAACTCCCGCCCATAGCGATTGTGCAGGTGATGGACGAAATGGCCGGGGTACACCTCGTGTACTGAGATGATCTTCAACGTGTCGTAGTTGAAGTTGGACAGCCACTCCTCCGCTTGCTTGTCGGTCCAGTCATCTTCGACTGGGGTGACGTAATAAAAAGACTCAGTGGCCCGGGTCTCCAAAGCCCCGGCGCTGTCCATAGCGGCGAAAGCATAGCGCATATAGGTGGGTGTCTCGATCACCTGACAGCGGTCCTCAGACGGCACGGTTATCACGTCGAAGTCGATCAGTGACTGGCGAATATCCTCCAGCATGCCTCGCGTCTCTGGGATCAGTTGTTGGGCTTGAGGATGGTTACGGCCGATCTCGTCCACGATTTCAGAGACCGAACGGCCCGGTGCGATGCTCTGGGCCAGCTCTTTGATACGGGCCAGGTTATCTTCCAAGTTGGCCTGGCCAATGGCCGCGATGCGGCTTAGAGGGGCATCCAGACCCTCTCCGGTGGCGAGCATACCTGAATAAAGTTCCGCTCCGATGGCAAAACCATCTGGGCCGCTGGCTCCACGACTCTTTAGCCGTTCCACGAAGCTGTCCAATGCTACCGCGGCCGTCTCTCGTGCCTGATTGAACTTGGTGACAATCTCCGGGTCGGTCACGCCGGTTGCCGCATCTGCAAGGTCAACCCGGTAAAAGCGGGCCATGCCTGAATAACTTTCTACGCTCATGTCCACAACGTGCGACGAGATCCGGTTCGACAGCGCTTGGTCCAGCACCTCCAGGAAATCAGGTGCCTGTTTCATGGCTGAAGTGGCCGATCGAATGCGGTCTTCCAACGGAGCATAGTCCCGGCGGATGTACCCGCTCATGTTCAGGTACCCGGTATGCCGCATGGGGTTATTCTCCAAGGGCTTGAGGTCATTGAAGATGAATAACTCCCGTCGTAGGAACAACTCCATGATTCGGTAGCTCAACCGCGCAGTTTCGCCCAGACCATTGGCGCCCAATCCGCGCAGCTCGGAGAGCCCCCGCCGCAGTTCTTCTTCTCTACGCTTATTTTGCGATGGCGAAAGGTCTGGTAACTGGCCGTCATACTCGTGCCGGCCGATCCGTGACCCAACAGTGGGATAGAAATCCCAGTGCTCCTTGATCAGCCGTTGGGATAATTCCTGGAAAGCCGTGTCCATCTCTTGCTGCGCCATGATTCTCCTCAGACCAAAACTGCGGAAATCAAAAAGGCGGCCTAAAAACAGGGCCGCCTTTACGTATAGATGATCAGTTGCGCCTAGAGCAGGGTCTCGCTGATCTGGAACTGGGGTTTGATTTCGGTGTAATTTGACATGTCGCCCATTATTGCGCTGGCGTGGGCCATGAACGCTGCATGAACCTCATCAACAGTGTTGAAGTAAAGATGGCATACCGCTATGAACTGGGCGGGTTCGTTGGGATCTGCTCCAGATACCCCCTTCTCCATTTCGTCATTTACCAAACCCATGGGTCCTAGCAAACTTTGGACCAGGTTAAGGTGGGTGGTGGTCCAATATCCGTGGTCGAATTTCTTGCCTTCCTCGTTGGGATAGAAGACTGATACTTTAATCATGATGCCAGCTCCTGAATCTGTAGGTGAATTTTATATTTCCAGCGCCCAGTGTACTAAGCGCTAGGCATGGTGGCAATGTCTTATGTATCCCTTGCGTACTCCTACCTTTTAACGAACGGCCGGCCACGCCGACCGCTTCTGATACAATTAATCCTCTGTAAAAAAAGCCAATGGGAATCCGCTTCCATAGCGTTCCCGTATTCCAATAGCTATGTTTCAAAATCTTCCATCTTTCCCCCGTAACCTATTACGCCAATTTCCACGCTCCATTGTTGTCGCGGCCGTCCTTGTGGCGGTCCTGGCCTTAGTAGCCTGCTCAAGCTCTTCGGGCGCAGACGAAACCGCGGAAGAGACGTCAGATGGGCTGGCGTTGGTCTGGGAAGCCTGGGAACAGATCAGTCAGAACTATGTCAGTTCAGAACCGCTGGAGCCCGAGTCCGTGGTTTCTGGAGCGATGGCCCGAGTCCTTGACCTGGTCGATATCACTCCCTACCCATTCTTGACCGAGATTGGGCGGATGCGCGGACAGCCGCCTTCTCATGTGCCAAGCGAGATGGTTGATCTTTGGCGGGCAGTAGCCAAATATAAGGTTTCATATCCTGATTTCGACCCTTCCACTGTCGCTGAAGTAGCCGTTGGCGGCATGTTGGCCGGCCTTGGCGATACGTCAGCGGTGTTTTTGGATCCGGTGCAATACCCGTTGGCCAAGGAGAGCTTGGAGGGTGGAATCGAAGGCAGCTACCTGGGAATCGGGGCCAGAGTGGTCGCCCAGGACGGTCGGGTAGTGCTGTTCCCGTTCGCCGGATCACCGGCCGAAAAAGCCGGAGTCCAGCCGGGAGATGTTTTATCGGCGGTGGCAGGAGCATCGGTTGTCGGCCAAAGCGTCCAGGAGGTTGTCGAACAGGTGGCGGGTCCAAGGGGGACCAAGGTCGCTTTGGAAGTCATCAGGGCCGGAGAGCCGGAGCCGGTCAGTTTTGAAGTTTTCCGGGGCGATATAGAACTGCAATCCGTGCTCAGCCAACTTATCCCAGGAGGCATCGGATATGTTCGTATCTCCCGGTTCCGTGACAATACGGGCGAGCAGGTATTCTCCGCCCTGGAATCTTTGAACCGGTTCGACCTGCTGGCCTTGGTGCTGGATATAAGGACAAATCCAGGTGGCTCGGCCGAGGCGGCGAAGGAAACGGCCGGACAGTTCTTGCCTGACGGGGCGCTGTTCGGCTATGTAGAGGGTCTTGATGGAGAGCGTACCGAGGTCACGATCGACCCCAACGAGGACCGTCTAAACTTGGACGATCTGTTGATGGCGGTGCTGGTCAATGAACAGACCTCTAGAGAAGCTGAAACTTTAGCTGCGGCGTTGCAGGACGCTGGGAGGGCGAAGTTGTTTGGGACGAGCACCTTTGGCGATCCTTCAGCCTACGGGTTCGTGGAGTTGAGTGACGGTTCGGCTATGTACCTGCCGACATCCCGTCGCTACGCACCGTCGGGCAAGCTCCTGGGTAGGGCCGGCCTCGAACCTGATGTCCTGGTCGAGTCCGTACCCGAGGAAGAGGGGTACGGTGGCGAGAGTCAGTTCAACCGGGCCTATGAATACCTAGACGGAGAGTTGCCGCCGTTCCGGTAGGAAACCGGCCTGCGTTTCACTCAAGTAGGACAAAAGACCTCTCCATCAGGAGAGGTCTTTTTTGTGATCTCTCATTCTGGGTTGCTTGGAAGGCTCAGACTGCACTGCTTTCAGTGTCTTCCTGACAACGCAGACACACAAAAGCGTTGACGTCCTCGGGAAGGCTGTCGCTGTCGACATTACGCTTACGATTGCACATCGAGCAGACCACCGTCTCCGTTTCCGGTAGCGGCGCCTGGACGGTCACGGTCTCTTTTCCGCGGTAGCCAACGTAATCGGGATTGCCATCCTTTAAACGCTGGAAGCGCTCCCGGTCTTTTCGGCCCAATAGGCCCTCCTGTCGTAACTGTGTGAGGTGTTACTTGACCTCGACAGCTGCTCCGGCCTCTTCCAGTTTGCTCTTGATTTCGTTGGCTTCTTCCTTGGCGATGCCTTCTTTGATGGCGGTGGGAGCGGACTCAACCAGCTCTTTGGCCTCGCGCAGGCCGAGGGAAGTGACCTCACGGACGGCCTTGATCACGTTGATCTTGTTGGG
>VFHG01000008.1 GCA_009392075.1 SAR202 cluster bacterium | reverse complement strand
CCTGGCCAACGACCTAACCATTGCCGCTATGGGCGGCCCCATGAGCCTGCAAGGAGTGCCAGACCGGGCACCGGTCCGGTTATCTGTACCCCAAGTCTGGCTGCACGCCGGGGCGGAGGCTGCTACGGCAGCCATGACGGCCCATGCGCTGATGGTGCGGACGGGGGAGGCCCAGTTCGTCGATGTCTCTGCTCAGGCATGCATGATAGCAACCATGCTGCAAGGTATCTCCGCCAACGCTATCCAGGGGCGCGACTACAATCGCGGCGGGTCTCTGCTCCAATTGGGGCAGGCCACATTTCCCGTGGTATTTGACTGCGCCGACGGTTATGTAGTTCTTATCCCCAGCGGTCCCACACTGGCCGTGATGGTGCCTTGGTTCGTGGAGGACGGCCTGGTGCCGGAAAGTTGGAAGGACGGGGAAGAATGGCCCAGCTATCACGTGCGCTTGCTGCAAGGGCAGCCAATCAATTACAGCTTGGAAGATGTGCTGGGCGCCATCACCAACTACGTCGCCAAATACACCAAGAACGAACTGTTGGAACGGGGTCTACGCGATGGAGTTACCTTGGCCCCGGTGAACGATGTAGGCGATCTGGCTAAATTCCAACACCTGGAAGAACGTGGCTATTGGCTGCCGGCGCCCCTCCCCAACAGTGAGGAGACTCGGATGCCTGGATTGGTAGCCCGGATGTCTAAAACCCCGATGTCCGTAAGAAGGTGGGCCCCGGCACTTGGCGAACACAACCAGCAGGTCCTGCAGTCCATGCTGGGGCTGGACGACGCTGAGATCACCCAAGCCACCGGTGGAAGTCTTGGCCGCAGGAGCGAATGATGGCAGATCAATTGCCTTTCGAGGGACTGAAGGTTGTCGATATCTCGTGGGTGGTCGTCGGGCCCACTACAGTCAAGTACTTGGCCGACCACGGCGCGACGGTAGTCCGGGTAGAAGCGGCCGCGCCGTTGGATATCCTGCGCACCGTCGGACCATTCAAAGATGGCACTCCGGGACCAGACCGCACTCAATTCTTTGGGGAATTCAATACCTCCAAGCTGGGCTTGTCGGTGGACATGAAAGTCCCGGCGGGATTGGAAATAGCCAGGAGGCTCATTGCCTGGGCCGACGTCTACGTTGAGAGTTTCACTCCGGGAACCGTGGATGGTCTGGGCATCGGCTACGAAACCGCCCGGCAACTGAACCCCTCAATCATCATGGCCAGCACCTGCCTAATGGGCCAGACCGGCCCCGCCGCGCCCTTCTCCGGATACGGCTTCCATGCGGGTTCCCTCGCCGGCTTTTATGAGATCACAGGTTGGCCCGGCCAGGCGCCGGACGGACCGTGGACGGCCTACACTGACGCCGTATCCCCCCGGATCCTGTCGGCAACCATCATGGCCGCTCTGGACCACCGCCGCCGCACCGGCCAGGGCCAGTACATCGACGCCTCCCAGTTGGAGATGTCCCTCAATTATCTGTCGCCGCAGATCATGGACTATGAGACCAACGGGAAGACCGTCACCCGCAACGGGAACCGGTCTCAATATTTCGCGCCCCAAGGCGCCTACCCCTGCGCCGGAAACGACCAGTGGTGCACCATCTCCGTGGAAACTGAGGACCAGTGGGAAGCCCTGAAGGTGGCGATGGGAAACCCGGCCTGGGCCAACGACGAGCGGTTCGGCTCTATGGAATCTCGGCTTGAGAACCATGACGAGATAGACGAGCACATCGGCGGATGGACCAAAGACCAAATCTCCCAAGAGTTGATGCAATCTCTGATCTCCCAGGGTGTGCCGGCCGGAGTGGTGAACCGGAGCAGCGACCTGGAGAAGGACCCCCAGTTGGCCCACCGGAATTATTTCCGGCCATTGGAACATCAAGAGATGGGCGAGGTGCCCTACGCGGGGCACCAGTTCCGGATCAAAGGATACGACAGTGGGCCCCGATTCGCGGCCCCGGTCTTGGGCCAGCACAATGAATATGTGCTCCGCGAGATCCTGGGGATGACCGACGATGAAGTGACCGAAGCGATCATCGCCGAAGCCTTACAGTAAGCTTCTGGCCTAGACCACCGTTGCACCCAGGATGTCTTTCAAGTGAGAGAGGGCCCACTCATGGGCCTCCTGCTTGAAGCTGGCCACACAATCGGCAGGCACCTCAACTGCGTAGTCGCGGTTGCGGGCATCGGACGCCGTGTGCAGCACACAGATGTCGGTGCAAACACCGCAAATGATCACTTTGTCGGGCCTACCGGCCGCCAGTGTGGCTTCCAAACGTGTATTGAAGAAACCGCTGTACCGGTTCTTGGGTATCACGTTGTCCTCAGTCACGAACTCCGCCAGTTCGGGAATGACGTTGGGCTCCTCAGTACCCTTGACGCAGTGGACCGGGAACACGTTGAATTCCAGGTCGTCGGGGTCGTGGTGGTCCGAGATGAATAGAATCTCCGACCCTGCCGCCTGTTCCCGAACCAGCAGATCGTGGACCCTGGGAATGATCTCCCGAGACTCGTCGCCACAATAGAGATTATGGCCCGGTTCCAAAAATCCCTTAACCATGTCAATCACCAGCACTACGTTCACCATGGTCCTGCCTTAAGGTCTGGGAGTCGTTTTTTCATCCGGCCGCACCTGTAACGGCGGCGGTAGCGGCGCCTCATTGGTCTGGATGGCTGGATTCTTCGCCGGCGGGCGCCGGGGGTCGAATGGGAAGCCGTCTACGATAAGGTCTTCTATGACTGCTGACCCTCCGGAATCCACCGACACCATCACTTTAACGTCTCTGGACCCTTCTATGATATGCCCCGTGCCTTCAGGTATGAAGAAGGTGTCGATGCCAAACTCGAGACGCCCTCTCTGGTTCACCGTGCCCTTGATGAAGACCGTGTCTGAGCCTGGCTTGGCGAGGGCGTAATGCCGGGCCTGCCACACACCGTCCGGCGCTTCCAGCAGCATGACGTAGAATGTCGTGCCCTGAGCTGCTCCACGGTCTTGCTCCGGAAGGAGCGCGATCTCGTAATCCAATACGACAAATTCGCCTTGCAGCAGAGACAGTGGGTCGATGGGCACTGTTTGCAGCAAAACGCTGGTCCCTGTGCGCAGGGTATTCTCCTTCACGGCGATGAAGGCCAGCAGCAGGATGATTTGCCCAGCAACGGTGGCCCAGAATGCGGTCTTTAGCGAGCGGCTCATCTAGGCGCCCCCCTGCGCTCGAATCCGCTCCAGCATCATCTGCCGCCCTCGTTCCACCAGGTACCCGCCTAGGATGAGGATCACGCCGGCCGCTACGAAGATGAACGACCGGTCCAGAAGGTCCCAACTGTATTCAAAGTAACGGGCAATGACATTGATACCGATAACCCCCAGGCCGATGTTCACCCATTGCTCCCGGCCGCGCATGTATCCCGAAACCAACACTCCCAACAATACGAGGGCCAACAAAGCGTTGAAGACGACCACGTAGAAAACCTCGCCTCCATTGTTCACCCCGATCACCACGTACGCCGCGGCCAGCAGAACGACGATGACCACGCCTTCGATCCCGTTCAGGGTGAATTGAGCTTCATTGCGCCTGTGCAGCCAGGTAGTGGCGACTACCAACGCCAGCGTCAGAACGCCGGCGGCACCGACCAATACCCGAAACGCAACATCAGCGTCGCCCTGGATGTACAATCCCTGGTCGAAGGACTCGTAAACCCCTCTGAAACTTAGCAGGAAGACCGCTCCAAGGGCGGTCATCAGACCCATCAGCTCAAAGACCTCGGAATAGTCACGCAGGGCTGTGATCTCCTCTTTGATTCGTCCCAGTGACAGGATGAATAGTCCCAATACCAAGAACAGAGATGCGCCAAGAACTGCCTCGCCCCGGGAGATGCCTTCGATCCAATCTGGCACCTGGAAACCCACCGCCAGAAAGAAGAGCAGAACACCTAAGAATTGGATGGGCTGGGACTTAACAATATAAACCAGCGGTAGGACGCCCAGGAACCAGAACAGCATCAACCTGGGGTCGTTTACGTCGATGTTGTATACCTGGCCCACCAAGTGCACACCCGCCCCGTAGACGATGCAGGCCAAAAGCACCATGGCCGAACCCACCCGGCGGTAGTCGCGGTGATACCTCAGGTAATAACCCAGGCCGTGGGCAACAACGATGGCGGCAAGAATGATGACAAGTTTCGGCCAGCGGTCGATGCCGTCCCAATTGGCCGCGAAAAATAGGATTATGCCCAATCCGACCAAGACAGACCCTATCACAGATAGGCCAGTAACCAGCCTGCCCTGGGCTTGTCGGGACTGCGGAGCCGATTCGGACGAGGGGTAACTGCCGAGGATGGCCTGGCCTTGCTCCGGCGTGATGAGTCCACCGGCCTCCCAGCGGGATAATTCGCTGGGCAGCCGTTCCAAAAATCGTTGGCCGTCTGGGTCGGTGTTGGAACTGTTCTGTGCCATATATCTATATTAAAGACGCAGCAGGCCGAGTAAAAGTTCCAACCGCACCGAACTAGCTAGAAGTTGCGATGCTCTGAAGCGAATCGGTCACGCCTACACAGGGTGGGCGAATTGGGCGTCCTCAGCCAGCATGCTGGACAGGCCCATGGCCTCGAAACAGGCCTCAAGGCTGACCATGTTGTCCATCAGGTGAGAGGTGGTGCCAGTCTCTTTCAACTGCGCCATGACCTGCCCAACCACGTGGGCCACCGACAACAGGGCACTAGCCGGATAGATAACGATCTTGAAGCCAAAATTCTCCAGTTCGGATGCCGAGAGCAGGGGAGACTTCCCAGACTCTACGAAATTGAATAACAGTGGAATATCAAGGTTCTTGGCGGCTCGTTCAACCTCTTCCGGTGTGCGCAGGGCTTCGACAAACAACACGTCAGCCCCGGCTTTCACGTACTCGTCGCAGCGGTGCATGGCGTCGTCCCAACCGGTGACGGCGATGGAATCGGTGCGCACGATGATGGTGAAGTCATCGTCGGTGCGGGCGTCGACCGCGGCCCTGATCTTTTGGACCATATCCTCGGTGGAGATGACCTTCTTGTCGTCCAAGTGGCCGCAGCGCTTGGGCGATTCTTGGTCCTCTATGTGGATGGCCGCCACACCGGCCCGCTCGTACTGCCGAACGGTCCGGCGCACGTTCAACACTCCGCCGTAGCCCGTATCCGCATCTGCTATCAATGGCACGGCTAAGGTCTCGGTGATGGATGCAGCGTTCTGGACCATCTCGGTCATCGAGGCCAGGGCCAGGTCCGGGTAGCCTAGCTGCGCCACCGACGTTCCCGCCCCGGTCATGTAGACCGCCGGAAAACCGGCCTTCTGGATGATATTTGCCGTGAGACAGTCGTAAGCCCCCGGCGCCTGGATGATTCCCGGCTCCTTAAGCAGTTGGCGAAACCTGGTGGTCATGCGCATGCGGTTACTCCGGACTGGGTGCTGAATCTGGACGTAAAAGACGTGCCGGTATTATACAGTGGCAGGCGGATTCAAAGGGGCGAGGAACCGGGAATCAGGCGATCATGCCGCCGTCGATGGTCAGAACTTGGCCGGTGATGTAGCTGGCGCCGTCGCTGCAAAGGAAGATTACGGCCTCGGCCACGTCCTCAGGGGTCCCGAACCGGCCCATGGGGATATTGGCCAGTATCTTCGCCTGAGTATCTTCGGATAGCTCATCAACCATGGCGGTGGTGATGTACCCGGGGGCCAGAGCGTTTACTGTGACGTTACGGGATGCAACCTCTCGGGCCACCGCCTTTGTGAGGCCGACCAGCCCGGCCTTGGCGGCGGCGTAGTTGGCCTGGCCCGGGTTT
>VFHG01000007.1 GCA_009392075.1 SAR202 cluster bacterium | reverse complement strand
GGGTATTTGGTGGCAAGCGCAGGCGGGTCTCTCAACGAGCCCTGAACGAGGGTAACGGAGTCTCTAAGCCCGGTCGGGACCGGAGGGTGCGCCGCCAGAAGCTTTCTGCAACTGCACTGCGGTGTTGATCATGGCCAGGTGGGAGAACGCCTGTGGGAAGTTGCCCAGCATTTCCCCGGTGGCCGAGTCAAATTCCTCGCTCAGCAGGCCCAAATCATTGGCACACCCCATGGCTGTGTCGTACAGCTTGCGGGCTTCGTCCAATTCTCCGAGTAGTATCAGGTTGTCGGCCAGCCAGAAAGTGCAGATGGTGAAAGCCCCCTCAGTACCGCCCAGGCCGTCGTCAAAGTTTGTATAGCGGTAGACGAACCCCTTTGGGCTGGTTAATTCCGCTTGGATCGACTTGATGGTTGAGCGCATCTTGGGGTCGGTGGCGGGTATGAAACCCACCAACGGGAGCATCAAGTTGGCGGCGTCCAGGTTATTGCTGCCGTAGCATTGGACGAAGGCCTGCCGTCCTTCGGAATAACCTCGCTCCATGACCTCGGTCTTGATCTCTTCCCGCACTTTCCGCCACACATCTATGTCGCCCGGCAGTCCCAGTTCCGTGGCTGCTTTGATGGCGCGGTCCATGGCCACCCAGCACATGACTTTCGAGAAAACGAAGTGCTGCCGACCGCCCCGTGTCTCCCAGATGCCCTCGTCCGGCTCCTTCCAGTGAGCCATTACGAAGTTCACCACCCGCCGCAGGTACTCCCAGTACTCCGGGTCCACGGCGCCGCCGAACTTCCGGAAGATGTGGGCCGAGTCCATGATCTCGCCGTAGATGTCGAGTTGGAACTGGGAATAGGCCCCGTTTCCGATGCGCACCGGGCGTGATTTTTCGTAACCTTCCAATTCCGGAATCTCGATCTCGGTCAGCCTTCGCTCGCCGCCCAAGCCGTACATCACCTGTAAGTCTCGCGCCCGGCCTGAGGTGCTCCATTCCAGCCAGTCTTTGAATGCCCTGGCTTCTCCCGTGTAGCCGATGATAGACAGGGCGTAGAGGGCGAAAGTTGCGTCCCGAATCCAGGTGTAGCGGTAGTCCCAGTTCCGCCCGCCACCAATCGCTTCGGGCAGCGATGTGGTTGATGCCGCCACCAGTCCTCCGGAGGGCGCGTAGGTCAGGGCTTTCAGGGTGAGGGCGCTACGGACGACTGCCTCCCGGTGCTCGCCTTGGAAGGTGCATTGGGCTGACCATGACTCCCAGAAAGTCGTGGTGTCCGCTAACTCCTTATCCAGCTCCGCTGAAGCCAGAGGTTCTGAGCGATGCGAAAACGAGAGCTGATTTGAGATAGTCGCGTACAGCTTCTCTCTTTCGAAAATGGCGCCCCTGGAACGGAAGCCGTCGTTGACAACCGATAGCGGGGACGAGCAGTAGACGGAAATAGCATCCGCGCCGCCGTGGGCCATGCCGGTGGTGGGACTGCTCAACGACGCGTGGGGAATGATCGTCCCATAATCGAAACGGGGATAACAGTCCATCTCGAAGTCCAGGCGGCCTTGAGTGCAGAGCAGTATGCGCACCACCCGCTGGGAATCCGTTACGTCCAGGGCCTCCTGGGGCAACGATGCGTGGCGGTGCACCGGCATGAAATCCACAAGGACTCCCGTGCCGGTGCTGGTGACGAAGGTTGTCTCAAGGATTTTGGTGTTGGGCAGGTAGCGGCGGCTGGTACTGCTGATATTGGTGGGCGCTAGCTTGAAGAAACCGCCTTTGTTGGCGTCGAGCAAACGGTTGAATAGCGCCGCTGAATCGAACCTGGGGATGCAGCACCAGTCGATGGAGCCATCCGTCCCGACCAAAGCCGAGCCGTGCATGTCTCCAATGAGGCCGTAATCGTGTATCGGTTTATAGTTCACGGATTTGTTCGTGGGTAAATTTCTTAAATCATAATCAGTGCTGCCAATCGCGGTGTAGCCATTCCCGTCCGTGTTTGGACATGAATCGATCAGCCTCTTCGGGGCCGGCGGTATTTTTGGCGTATCTGCCCGGAAGCGAGGTGTTAGACATGGCCAGACCCTGGATGATTGGGTCCATTATCTCCCAGGCCTCTTCGATCTCATCGCTGCGGGTGAATAGAGAGGCGTCGCCGTTTAACGCGTCCAGCAAAAGGCGCTTATAGGCGTCGGGGATCGGCTGGCCGCCAAACGAATCATCATAGTGAAATTCCAGGCCCACCGGCTTTAATTCCATCTTTTCGTCCGGGGTCTTGGCTTGGAACTCTATGTGCAGCCCCTCATCCGGCTGCACCTGAATCGCCAGTATGTTTGGGCTGATTTCCTGGTTGAACATCATGTGGGGCGGCCTGCGAAACTGGATCACGATCTCGGTGCGTTTGTCGTCTAGGGCTTTGCCCGAACGCAGATAGAACGGCACGCCTTGCCACCGCCAATTCTCCACATCCATGCGCACGGCCGCATAGGTGGGAGTCCGTGAGTCCGCGGGCACTCCTTTCTCTTCCAAGTACCCTTCGTATTGGGCATGGACCGCGATCTCTATAGCCGATTCTGGTGTGACCCGGCGGACGGCGTTCAGGACCTTGACCTTTTCGTTTCGGAGCAGGTCTGCCTGAAAATTGGAGGGGGGCTCCATGGCGACAACGGTTAACAACTGAAGCAGGTGGTTCTGGAACATGTCCCGGAACACCCCGGCTTGCTCGTAGTAACCGGCTCGTTCGCCCAGGTCGACCGTTTCCGAAACGGTGATCTGGACGTTGTTGATGTAGTTCCTGTTCCAGACGGGCTCGAAAATGGTGTTGGCAAACCGTAGCACCAACAAGTTTTGGACGGTTTCTTTTCCGAGATAATGGTCGATACGGAAGACCTGGTCTTCGGTGAAAACAGAATGAATGGACTTGTTAAGAGCTTGAGCCGATGCCAGGTCAGAACCGAAGGGTTTTTCGATTATCACCCGCCGCCAAGCGCCCGCTGCATTAGCAAGGCCAGCGGCGCCAAGGTTTAAGATGGTGGGTTCGTAAAGGGACCGAGCCAGGGCCAGGTAATACAGCCGGTTGGCCGGATTCGCAGAAGATTCAATTCTGAGTAGAGTTCCTTCCAGCCCTTTCAGGTCATCGGCTAAAGAAACATCGCCGCAGTGATAGTGGACGCGGGAGAGAAACTGGTCCAATTCTTCCGTGTCCGGGCTGAAATCTTCGAAGGCGTCGATCCCTCTGGTCAGCGATGCCCGGAATTCTTCTGTGCTGATATTGCTTCGGGCCATCCCAACGATGTTGACTTCGGGACCCAGACGGTCCTTGCAGAATAGACTGCATAGAGATGGGATAAGCTTTCGCTGGGTTAAGTCGCCAGACGCACCGAAGATGACGACCGTTGTGCTCTGGTCTATCGAAGAAGAACCGGAGGTCATTTTCCGGACTTTCGCACGGCGTGCCCGCCGAATTGGTTTCGCAACGCCGCCAGCAACCGTCCGCCGAACGGATTACCTTGCCGCGACCGAAATCGGGCCTGCAAGGACAAGGTGATCACCGGGATTGGCACGGCAAGTTCCACCGATTCCTCGACGGTCCAACGGCCTTCGCCAGAGTCATCCACATATGAGTCCAGGGACTCAAGATTAGGGTCTTCCTTCAGAGCGTCAGCGGCTAGGTCCAACAACCAGGAGCGGACCACGCTGCCGTGCCGCCAGGTCTCGGCAATGGCCGGGAGGTCAAGACCGAACTCTTCTTTGGCCGCCATCAACTCAAATCCTTCGGCGTAGGCCTGCATCAG
The DNA here is from genome assembly GCA_009392075.1 of SAR202 cluster bacterium. Next base: position 9,541 of record VFHG01000007.1, on the reverse strand, counting down.
CCCGTATTCCACGCCGTTGTGCACCATCTTGGTGAAATGACCGGACCCGCTGGGTCCGACCCGGCTATAGCCCTTGTCGGGGGCCGGGGCCAGAGTGTGAAAGATGGGCTCCAAACGTTTGACCGCGGCCCGGTCTCCGCCGACCATCAGCGAGTATCCCTCGGTCAGTCCCCAGATGCCGCCACTGGTGCCTACGTCGATGAAGTTGATCCCCTGGGCCGCCAATTTCTCGGCGCGGCGCATGCTGTCCTTATAGTTTGCGTTTCCGCCATCCAAGATGGCATCGCCGGGGCTGAGAAGAGGGGCTAGAGCGTCAATCGTGTCCTCGGTAGGTTGGCCCGCTGGCACCATGATCCACAACGCTCGGGGCGCCGATAGACGGGATACCACTTCCTCGAGAGAAGACGCGCCTTCGCCGCCGAAGCCTGCACTGGCTGTGACTGCTTCGGAGTCGCAATCGTAGGTCACCACTCGGTGTCCGCCGCTGACCAACCGTTGGGCCATGTTGCCGCCCATTCGTCCCAGGCCTATCATTCCCAATTCCACAGGCTCAACTCCTCATGTATAACTGACCGCCGCCGGTCACACAGGCAATCCACCAAAGGCGCGCTGCACAACCTCAGGCAGAGCTGAGTGCACGTAGATCGACTGAAGGATTGCGTCCACTCCCGCGCGGGACCGCATAGCGTTGGCCACTTCTTGGATCAGAGTGGCGGCGTCGGTGCCGATGATGTGACAACCCAGGATCTCCTCGGTTTCGTGGTCGGCCAGCACTTTCACAAACCCGTCATGGTCCTCGATGGGTGCGCCGTAGGCGGTGTCCGAATAGTTATAGGTGGAGGTGATGTAGGCCGCACCCCGGCCTTCGGCCTCCTGCTGGGTAAGGCCCACCAAAGCCACCTGCAAAGCCTTCGACGACAAGAGCCTTCAATCCGGTGAACCGGCCGCGGCCCTCGAAAACCTCGACGTTTTCACTCTGCCAATTGCCCCTTTCAATCATCGCAGCATCGGCATCCACTTCTTCAAATGCGCGCTGGACGATGAACTGCCAATTGATGCTTTCAACCTTTGCGTAGATGTCGAAGGCGGCGGCGTTCTGGACGGTTTGCATGACGTCGGTGCAGTGAATCAGCATCTTGGACGGGATACAGCACGGTTCAGACAGGTGCCGCCAAAGGGACCCTCTTCAATCACCGCTACAGAGCGGCCGGCGTCCGACACGTCCGCGGACACTTCCAGGCCGGAACCAGAACCGATCACGATAAGGTCAAACGTCCGCATCAAATCCTCCAGCCGATTGGCGGTTAAGCCGATTTCCCAGCGTTTTTGAACTGGAGGGTAGCTAGCCTACGTGACCAATTTTCGCGCTTCTTCGGCCACCCGTTCGGTTGTTATATCGAAATTCTTGTAGAGGTCGGCGATGGGCGCCGACGCGCCGTAACCGGTCATGCCCACGGACGCCCCATCCAGGCCCACGTATCGCTCCCAGCCCTTGGTTGCGCCGGCCTCGACCGAGACCCTGGCCCGGAGATCCGGTGGTAATACGCTATCACGGTACTCTTTGGGTTGGTCGTCGAATACCTCGCAGGACGGCATGGAGACCACCCGGGCGGCAATACCCTCGCCTTCCAGCATCTGTCCCGCTTCCAATGCGATGTGGACCTCGGACCCGGTGGCGATAATCACAACCTGGGGTGAATCGTTGCTCTCCCAGAGGACGTAACCGCCCTTGAGGGCGCCGGAAGCCGGTTTGAATACGGAACGGTCCAGCACCGGCAGGTTCTGCCGTGTGAAGGCCATTACCGTCGGGCCGTCTTGGCGGTTTATCGCCGCGCGCCATACTTCCACGGTTTCGGTGGCGTCGGCCGGGCGGCTGACCACCAGACCCGGTATCTCGCGCAAAGACATCAGATGCTCAATAGGTTGGTGAGTGGGTCCGTCTTCGCCTACGCCGATTGAATCATGGGTGAATACGTAAATCACGTGTTGGCCCATCAGCGCTCCCAGCCGGATGGATGGGCGCATGTAGTCTGAAAAAACCAGGAAAGTGGCGGTGTAAGGGATAGCGCCTCCGTGCAAGGCCATGCCGTTGGCCACTGCGCCCATGGCGTGTTCCCGCACCCCGAAGTGCAGATTGTGACCCGCGAAATCACCAGTACCGATATGGCCACGGTCGTCAAGGATGGTCCTAGTTGACGGCGCCAGGTCGGCTGAACCGCCGATGAACGCCGGTAGGCCTTTTGAGATAGCATTCATCACCACGCTCGAAGCCGATCGGGTCGCGATCGGGTCGGGTTTTTCGAAAAGCCCGTTCAGGCCGTCCTCCCACCCGGCAGGCAATCTTCCATGCAAGGCATCATCCAGTTGCCGCGCTTCGTAGGGGAAGGCTTCCCGGTACTCGCTGAACGCCGCGTTCCATTCGCCCTGATTCGCCTTGCCCCGTTCGGAGGCCAGTCCTAGATGGGCACCCGCTTCAGCAGGCACGGCAAATCCTTCTGACGACTCCCATTTCAAGTTCTCTTTGGTTAAGACAACTTCCTCTTCGCCGAGTGGGTCGCCATGGGCTGACGCTTTGCCGGCTTTGTTGGGGCTGCCGTAACCGATCACCGTGCGGCAGACGATGATGCTAGGCTTTCCGGTTTCGGCCTGTGCATCGGTCAACGCAGAGGAAATGGCGTCTATGTCAGTCCCTTCGATCCCGCTGATGACATGCCAGCCGTAGGCTTGGAACCGTTGGGCCACATTCTCGCCAAAGGTGATGCCGGTGTCGCCCTCGATGGAGATGTCGTTGTCGTCGTAGAGCATGATGAGCTTGCCAAGGCCTAATGTGCCGGCCATGGACGCTGCTTCGGACGATATTCCTTCCTGGAGGTCACCGTCAGAGACGATCGCGTAGGTATGGTGGTCGATGATCTCGTGACCGGGTTTGTTGTATTGTCCGGCCAGCCAACGCTCGGCCAATGCCATGCCGACAGCGTTGCCAAATCCCTGTCCCAGAGGGCCGGTGGTGGCTTCAACTCCTGGAGTCAGGCCGTGCTCTGGGTGGCCCGGTGTTTTGCTGCCCCATTGGCGGAACCGCTTCAATTCATCCATGGGTAGGTCATAGCCCGTGAGGTGCAGCAGGGAATACAACAATGCTGATGCGTGGCCGGGTGAAAGGATGAAGCGGTCGCGGTTGGGCCAGGTTGGGTCTTTTGGGTTGTGTTTGAGGAAGCGGTCCCACAGAACATAAGCCATGGGCGCCGCTCCAAGAGGTGCGCCTGGATGTCCAGATTTAGCTTTCTGGACAGAATCTACAGCCAGAAATCTGATGGTGTTGATACAGAGTTGGTCAAGGGCCTGGTCAGGCAAGGCGGAACCCCCTAGATGTCTGCGTGATGTGAGAAGAAATCGATGGAGTCATTTTTAAATGCGCGCGCTCCGAATCTGGAAGCAACCAGATTCTCGAGATTATGTTAACGGGCTAAGAGTGTGTTGTCACTAGTATATTGGGCTGGAGAAAGGGAGACAAATCAGTCCAGAAAACACCAGAGAATCGGACCACGGTTTAACTGGGGTTAAGAGTCGGGGTCGGAAGGGGCAATAACGCCAATGAGTAATATCTATCCAGATGCTTGCGGAGTAGGATCCTGGCCCGGTAAAGACGGGATTTGAGGGAAGCGATGGAGACGTTCAGGGCCTTCGCGGCCTCTTCCGTGGAGAGGCCTTGGATGTCCCTCAGTACCACGGCGGCGCAAAGGTCGGGGGACCGTATATCGAGTCCGGATTCTAAAGTGGAACGGAGTTCGCTGTTGACAGCGGCCTTTTCGGGGTCATTTCCCCAACCGTAGACCAAGGCGTCGTCAAAGAGATTTTCCGAGATGTACTTGGCCCTGGATTTATCTTTGCGTATCCTCATCAGACAAACGTTGACGACGATGCGATACAGCCAGGTGGAGAGCTTGGCTTGGCCTTTGAAGTGAGGGAGAGCCTTTAACGGCGAGATGAAGTCTGCAGCCCCGGATGCGTCTTGGGTCGACATCCAAGTCTCCTGGGAAGTGGCGGGGTAGCTGCCGACCATGCTATTGGTCATGCTATCGGTCAAATGTATTCGTCCTAGACACAGGCTTAAAAATCTGTTGGAGTTCCTCGTCTTGGATCATCTGCTACTTGCGGTCCTTAGACTGATGGGTAATAAGCGCTCAAAGGTATTATGCTGGCCGCAGCCCCCACGTCGACCGATCTGCAAATCCGGGTTTCAGAGGCTACGGGAGTACCGGTTATCCAAGGTTATGGAATGACCGAACTTTCCCCGGCGAGCCATGTGGATTACACGGATGGCCGCAACCGGCCCGGTTCGGTGGGACAGCTCACGCCGGATACCCAAGAGAAGATAGTCGACGTTGAAACTGAAGGAACAGAAGTTGCGACTGGTGAGACCGGAGAATTGTTGGTGCGCGGACCCCAGGTGATGAAGGGGTATTTCAATAACCCAAGGCCACGGCTGAAACCCTCACCTTCGATGGATGGCTACACACCGGGGATATCGTTCGCGCCGATGAAGACGGCTATATCTGGGTATTGGACCGCAAGAAAGAATTGATCAAATACAAAGGTTTCCAGATGCCACCCGCTGAACTCAAGGGTCTGCTGTTGACCCACCCAGCCATCCCCGACTCGGCGGTGACCGGCACCGAGGATGAGGAGTCGGGAGAAGTTCCGAAAGCCTTTATAGTCATCAGAAAAGGCCAGGCGCCGACGGCCGAAGAGGTAATGGAGATCGTCGCCGGCCAGGTGGCAACCTTCAAACAGATACGACAGGTCCAGTTTGCGGACTCCATCCCCAAGAACGCCTCCGGAAAGATATTGCGGCGGGTGTTGATTAAGCAGGAACGAGAAACCAGGTAGCACCATTTGCTTCTGTCGGGGCGGGTTTCTAACCCGCTCTGGCATGGGCTAACCACGTTCCGATCGTTTAATGACTTTTCGAAACGGCGCATTCCGGCAACGACCCACGGGCTTTTGACAAGCACCAGGGCAAAGAAATGGGGCAGGTTAGGAACCTGCCCCTACGTAAACCGTGCTGGTCAGTCCGAACTACGCTGGCTGTTTGGACCTACCTAGCGCTGGGAATATCTTGTCCCGGAATGCAGCCAGCTCGCCGGTGGCGAACTCGTAGGTCTGGTCCGTCATCAGGTAGAGGTGCTCCATGCCGGCCGCCTCCGCCTTCTTGATCCGCTCGGCGCAGTACTCCGGCGATCCGATCAGGCCCATGGAGTCGCATAGCTGGGCCAGGGCGTCATGTGGCAAGAAAGCGCACAGTTCTTTGGCCTTCTCCCAGTCCTCGGCGTGGGGAACGTCTGGGTAGAGGTCCCAGAGACCTCTGGGAAGCTCGAATTCCGTGAAGTCCATGCCGGCAGCCTTTAGCCAGGGGACATAGGTCTTCTCCATCAAACGCTGCACCGCCAACGGCCGGGCGATCTCTCGGGCCTCTTGAATGTCATCCCTGATGATGGTGGTGCAGGTGAAGATGGTCTCGATGTCGTCAGGGTTTCTTCCGGCGGACCTGGCGCCGTCGGCGATGATCTCCCTGGCTTCGGCCACCTGATTTGGGTGAATACCGGTCATCAGGACTGCGCCGTCGGCGACTTCCCCGGTAACTTTCATGACTCTGGGCCCAGTGGCTGCGATGTAGACCGGGGTGGTGACGCCGCCCCCGTGCTTCATTCGGCTTGAAGTTGCGCCGAAATCGAACTCGCCTCCACCCATGAGGTCTTTCATCATGACGACCGCGTCCCGCATCTGGCGCACGGTCGCCGGCGGGATGCCGACGACGTTGGCGGAACTATAACCACGTCCGATCCAGATCTGTGCCCGGCCCGGCGCGACTTCCGAGACGGTCTGGGCCGCGGACGCCAGTACTGATGGGTGCCGTGTCACAGGGTTGGTGACCGCGGAGGCCACGTTGATGGTTTTAGTGTTCAGCAGCGCATGGGCCATGGAGACGAACACGTCGCGCTCCAGCATCTGCGAATCCAATATTCCCACGCCATCGAAGCCCGCATCCTCGCACTCCTGGACAAAGGCAGTGACCTCCGGAACAGGCTTGCAGGGCGGCACTCTCAGGTCGATCTTGATGGCCATTTGTTTCTCCTTAAATCGATCTATGCTGAATCTCGTTTAGCGGGTCAGTTCTTCCCGTAATCGGCGTATCACCAAGGCATTCTCTTCTTCAGTGAGGTTCAACGGGTCAACGCCCAATTCGTCCGGCTGGCCCAGAAAATGCAGGTAGATGGGAGTTTCGCCCTCTTCCATACCCTTCAGTATCTCATTCCTGCCGGGGCCGTTCCAGTCGGGGCCGAAATGCAAGATTGCGTGGGGAATCAGGTAATCGTGGTCGTCATGCTCCAGCGTGACCTTCAGGCCGGGCACCTCGCTAAGAGCGTCCACCACCTGCTCGGCCAAAGCCCGGTAGGCCCGCATCTCTACCTCTTCGTCCTCTTCCAAGAACATGTTCAGCGCGGTCACCAGACCCAACACTTCCTCTTTGGCCACCTTCATTGGCCGACCCAAGAACTGGGCCGGGTTGGCATGGGCGGCGGCGGCTTCGATGAGGTCGGCCCGTCCGCAGAGGATACCGGTGCCCTGAGGCCCCCGGATTCCCTTTCCGCCGCTGAACGCCACCATGTCCGCTCCATCGGCCAGGAACTTCTTCAGGTTCTCCCTGGGCGGGAGCATTGACGCGGCATCGACGATGACGGGCACACCCCTCGCATGTGCGATCTCGCAGACCTGCGCCAGAGGGATGGCCCTGCGGTTGGTCATGGGGGCGCAGAGAAAGGCCACGGCCGCTGTGTTCTTGCCGATTGCTCCTTCCAGTTCCCAGGAATGCGAATATCTGGAATCGCCGATCTCCACCAGCTTGCCGCCGCCCGCCCGGTAGGCCTGTTCGTAAGGGAAACGGTGCATGTTCTGGATGATGATCTCGTCTGCCATGTCCGTGGTGTCGGGAAGTTTACGCATCTTCACCGGGTCTTTGCCGGCGATACAGGCGGCGGCTTGGAGCACCAATCCTCCGGCGGCGCCGCTGCAGACGAATCCTGCTTCTGCACCGGTCAGCCGGGCAATCTCTTCCCCGGCTTTTCGGTTCAGTTCATCCACATTAACCATAATCCTGGCCGCCCCGGTCATGACCTCCAAGACCTCGGGCCGGGTCCTGGTGCCGCCATATTTGGTGACCGATCCTGCTGCGTTGATGACCGGCTTTACGCCGAGCCGCTGATAGGCCTGCGATGCGTCCAATGGAATGTTCGCCACGTTTCCTCCCGAGGCGCTTGCCTCGATACAAATTCCTAGCGTTAAAATGATGGGCCATTATAGCAACTCTGAGCCATGCTATCCGAATAACTATTTTTAGAACGCAACCAGGTCATCTCCAGCCTGGCGGTGTGATAAAATCGGGCAACCGAATCCAGCCGCCCGTTTCAGAGAGACGTGAATATTTTCGATGGGAGAGAGCAGATGGACCAGCTAGATGTGCAGACCAAGATTGGTTTGGTGGTGGTGAGCGCATCGTCGATCTCCGAATTGAGATACCCCAAGGCAGCGCCTCCTGGGGTGGCATTCCTAACCAGCCGTATGATGCTGGCTGAAGGCGAGGGAATCGAGGCCCTGCTGGAGATGGAGAGCAATGCCGGCCGCGCCGTGGGCGAATTGGCCAGCGCCAAGGTTGATTCGGTGGCCTATTGCTGCACGGTTAGCGGCGCGCTGCGTGGGATGGAAGGTGACCGGCAGTTCTGCCGGGAACTGGAAGAAGAGTGGGGCACACCTATCACGTCCACTATGCTGGCAGTCGCCGAGGCGTTGCAGCACATGGAAATGAAGAAGATCGTGGTCACTACGCCCTATCCCGACAGCCACCATGTGGCCGAGCGGGCCTACCTTCAGGAGGCTGGCATCGAGGCCCTGACCATGAAGGGCATGGGTCTGGAAACGGCCGAGGGATTCGCGTCGGTCACGCCACAAGAAATATTCGATTTCGCCATGAATGCGTGGAACGAATTTGGCGACGAAGCCGATGGCTTGTTCATCAGTTGTATGAACCACGACGGCATGGCCGCTGCACAGGCACTGGAAGACAAGATCGGAAAGCCGGTGGTCACCTCGCACACAGCCACCCTTTGGAGCGCCCTTAGCCAGGCTGGTGAGACCAAGCCGTTGTCCGGCTATGGACGTCTCCTGGCCGAACCACGGGCCGACCTGCGCAGGAATGTCACCAGCCCGGTCTAACTTAGTTTAGGTTCCCAGATAAAACAGATTGGAGAAGTTACAATGACCACTGCAGACCGTTTGACCATGACCCTGGGCGAGGCTATGTTCACCCAGAGGGCCATCCGCAGGCTGAAGCCTGACCCTATCCCCGACGAAGTGATGCGGGACATCATGGAATCGGCCATCCGCGCCCCCAACGGCGGCAACACCCAGCAGTGGCACTTCATCGTTGTGAAAAACGCCGAAACCCGGAAACAACTAGGCGAGCTATATCACGAGGCCTGGTGGGCCAAACGGAAGGACCAAGGCATCATGGGCCCCGAGGATATTCCCCCGGGCAAGAACTCGACGCGTTCGGCCATGCGGCTGGCCAATGAGTTCGGCGACTCCCCGGTGATGGTCCTGATCTGCGCTCTGAACAGAGGTGGCTCCGGTGGAATCATCCCGTCCGCGCAGAACCTGCTTTTGGCGGCCAGGGCTTATGGCATCGGCGGCACCATTGCAACCTTACACGCAGTCGTCGATGAGCGGGTCAAGAAGCTGCTGAACATCCCAGAGACTGCGGAAATCGTGTACTGCATGCCTCTTGGCTATCCGCGAGGCGAGTTCGGCTCGGTAAACCGCAAGCCCTTGGAAGAGGTCTGCGGCATGGACCGTTGGGACAACCCCTACAAATAAACCGCCATTAGCGGCCTGAGGAACACATGGCGGTACGTACGGGTAAAGAATTCCTAGAAGGTCTGAGAGACGGCCGGGAGGTCTGGCTGGAGGGCGAACGGGTGGACGATGTGACCACTCACCCCAAGACCGCCCGCATGGCAGCGACCCTTGCCGGAATCTACGACCTCCAGCACCGGCCGGAGAACCACGACAGGATGACTTTTAAGTCGCCCACCAGCGGAGAGCCGGTGGGCCTGTCCTATCTGGTGCCGGAGACGCAGGAAGACCTGATGCGCCGCCGAGGGGCCATGGAGATCGTCGCCCAGTCCTGCCACGGCATGCTGGGCCGCACACCCGATTACGTGAATATCCAGGTCACGGCCTCCCGCCAACTGGCCCATCTCTACGGCCTGAAAGACCAGCGGCACGCCGACAATCTGCGCAACTACCACGAGTACGTCAGGGAGCGTGACCTGTGCCTGACTCACGCCTTTGGCCACCCCCAGGTCAACCGATCGCTCACCCTTGCCGAACTCCCCGACGAATATACGGCGGTGGGCGTGGTGGACCGCACCAGCGAGGGTGTTATCGTGCGGGGTGCCAAGCTACTCGCCACTCTCGCCCCGTTCTC
>VFHG01000006.1 GCA_009392075.1 SAR202 cluster bacterium | reverse complement strand
TCGCCCGAAGATGGCAGACCTGCTTTTCGGCGACCATGATCGGGTAGAACCGCCCTCTCCCATTTGAAAGCTGAACCCGCCGAACTCGCCGATGGCGTACTTGATCCCGGCGAATAGCTCCGGATGGTCTTCGACCAGGTAGCGGGCCCCTTGGTCTCCGCCTGACTCTTCATCGGAGACGACGGCCAGCACAATGTCGCCGGCCGGGGTCATTCCGTCGGTTTTAGCCCGTCGAATGGCGTGAAGCATCATCGCGATGCCACTCTTCATGTCCAGCGAACCCCGTTCCCAGAGAAACCCGTCTACCAGGTCGCCACCAAAGGGTGGATGCTGCCACCGCTCTGGGTTTGCAGGCACCACGTCGATGTGGCCTTGAAGCAGCAAAGGTTCGGCTATGCCGTCGCCGGGCAGCCGGGCTATGAGATTGGGGGCGGCTAGGAGCTTTGGCCAGGACGTGGTTCTGGATGCCGGCGTCGTCCAGCAGGGCCTTGATGGGTTCGATGCACTGGACTTCGTTGCCCGGCGGGTTGGTGGTGTCGAAACGCACCAGCCGCTGAGTCAGGGCGACTGGGTCCAGATAGGCGGGATTGGAAGAGGAATCGGTGGACACGATTATTCCGGCCAGTGAAGACCGAGGAGGTCTGCTAGTTATTCGTCGGACGGGTCGTCGTCAAAGTCGAGGTCGAGGTCCAGGTCCAGATCGATGTTTGAACCGAGGCCTTGGAGGAATTCTTCCACCATGGGGGAAAGAGGGCTGCTTGAAGCGCCGCCTTCCGCGTTCTCCCGGTCATAGCGCTCTTCAAGCCGCTCCAAGAGGCCGGCGACTTCTGAGGTGTCGGAGACGATGTTCTGCAGTGACGCGTACTGTTGGCGTCCCCGTTCCGGGTCAGCTAGGCGGCTGGGCAGCCCGTAGAGGGTGCACAGTATCTCCATCAACCGAGCCGTGCCTGTGAAGTCTTCCTCGACCTGGAAGTATTGGGGCAGATGGACCACGAAGATGCGTGTCTCGATATCCATCTCTTCCAAGGTGTTGGAGATGAGATATGTGATGGTGGTAGGACCTTCGTAATCACTGGGTCGAACGCCTACCAGCTTGTATTCTTCTTCGTTTTTAGCGTCGACCGTGCCGCCGGAGACCAACAGTTTCCGGGTGTGGGGCACCATGTCGTACATCGCTCCGATCATGGAGTAGCGTTTGACGCCGAAATGCTTCAGGACTTCGATCACGGAATCTGTATAGTCTTCCCCGTAGAGGTGAGGCTCCATCAGGTGCAGAGTAATCAGGTCAGGCCCGTGCTCACGGACCGCGGCGCTGATGGTGGTGGAGGGGATGTTGTACTCCCTAACGCCTTGTTTCAGGACCGACTTGGGGCGGTATCGAGTGAAGTCGTAGTATCGTCCTGGTTTGACCAGGCGACCGATCTCCTTGGACTCAAGATGACGCTCCAAACGCCGCATCGAGAGGGTGCCAACGTTACCCACGTCGATCCAGGGCCTAAGGACCGCCAACACATGGGGGTCTTTAAGCTCGGGCAGAGGCTCTGGAAACTCGAAATCACCGATGCGCATGTTTCTAGTTTGACAGTGGAGTTTTGGATTTACAAGGGTTGGTTAATTCAGCGTACGGGTGGTTTCACTGATCGATCGTTACAGCCACGGCGGCGTGCGCTGGAAACCCGAATTTTGATATCATACGTGGCTAGGGTATTGGGCGGATGTAAGGCTGGATTTGGCTTAGGCCTACCCAGCCCGTGGACCCGTTAGAACCTCTTCAAAGAAGGGCGAATGCCAAGAATATTTCCGGCGGTGATTGCCGTCATATTGGCTACGATTGTCATCGCTGCCTGCGGCGGCGATACGGTCACGCCTATCGTTGAGCCCACAGAAACCGAAAAATCCGAAGGTGTCCAAGTGGCTGCTTCTCCGCCCCTGTGGCGCTACGTGAATAGCGGCTGGGTGTCGCCGGTGAACGAGCAGTCCACCAATGCGTTCACCAGAGAATTGAGGGTTGCCGTGATCACCAGCGCCCAAGAGATGGACGAGTTCAACCGCACGGTGATCGGCAAACGGACTTTGGGGACCGGCACAACTCTGGGCCGCCCCGAATTTCCGGGCTCGGTGGTCCTAGCGGCCTATTTGCTGTGGCTTCCGGTACAGGGTGACCCTCTGTCGGTGGTGGGCCTGAAGATTGACGGAAACCGGGTGGTGGTAGACTTAGAGGTGGAAGTAGACGCGCAGGGCCGGGAATATCCCTACCTGTATGCTCCCATGACCATGGTTACGGTGGACCGAGACGAGTTCCCGGCTGAAGGCCCTGTTTCCTTTGAGTTTAGGCTCGACGGAGAACTGCAGGTTACGCTTACTGATACTCTGCGATAGATTTACTCCACTATAGATATTAAATGACCGCTCGCCCTGAGCCTGTCTAAGGAAATTAAAGAGTTAAGGCTTCGGTGGGTGTCATTCTTGCGGAGCCGTGGATCGGCAACTTCACTATGAGCGGTTTGGGGTGGTGGCTGTTCTCTCTTTCCAAGAGGCGGCAGATGCAAATAGGGCGGAATTTTAACCCGCCCCGTTTGC
>VFHG01000005.1 GCA_009392075.1 SAR202 cluster bacterium | reverse complement strand
GTTCCCCGTGCCTGACGGCGACACCGGCACCAACATGCTGCTGACCATGCGCTCAGCTATACAATCCGCGTCCGAAGATTGCCCCGACGGCGAGAACCATTCGGTCGGCGCCGTTTCCTCAGCCCTGGCCCAGGGCGCTTTCTTTGGCGCAAGGGGCAACAGCGGCGTAATACTTTCTCAATTCTTCAAGGGCTTCTCAGACGCTTTGGCCGGCAAAGAGTTCCTCGCCGCTGATGACCTGGCACTGGCCTTCAAGCTGGCCTCGGCCGCCGCCTACGAGTCAGTGGGCAACCCGGTTGAAGGCACCATGCTCACCGTGATCAGGATGGCATCGGAGGCCGTACAAGGGTCGGACTCAGACCTGCCTGGCCTTTGGGAAGTAGCCTATCAAGCATCACAGGACGCGCTGGCTGGCACGCGGGAGCAATTACCAGTGCTGAAGGAAGCCGGGGTCGTCGATGCTGGAGGCTTAGGCGTGGTCATATTGATTGGAGGTGCCCTTCGTGCGATCGCCGCGAACGGTTCTTCCGGCGTTGAACTGCCGGAGTTATCGAGGTTCCAGGGCACGGCCAACGCAAGCGGCGGCCCGGTCAAGGCCGAATTTCTGGATACCACCTTGGAACAGGAATGGGGCTATTGCACTCAGTTCATCATTAGCAGCGTTGATGGGAGGGACCTCGACATTGGACAGGTCCGCACTCACTTTCAGGGAACGGCGCTCTCGACCGTGGTGGTGGGCGACCAGCGCAATGTGCGGGTCCATGTCCATCTGGAAGAAACCGGACCGGCCCTGAGTTACGCCGAGTCATTGGGCGCGGTTTCCGATGTCAAGATCGAAAGCATGGACAGCCAAAACGAGAGGTTTGCCTCTAGCAGCCGTTCGGGCGCAGTGGCTCTGGCTGTGCTCTCGGTGGTGCAGGGCGAAGGGCTGGCCCATCTGTTTCTGGATTCAGGCTGCGCAGGCGTGATCGAAGGCGGCCAGACCATGAACCCCAGCGTCCGGCAGATAATCGATGCGGCCCGCAGCACCAAAGCTGTAGATGTTATCGTGCTGCCCAACAACGGGAACGTGGTTTTGGCTGCGGAGCAGGCTGCGGCCGCAGAACCGTCGATGCATGTCGTCCCAACCAAGAGCGTGCCCCAGGGAGTTACGGCGCTATTAGCCTACAACCCTGAGGGAACATGGGAGGAAAACGTTGCCGCCATGACCGCCGTCCTATCCGAGGTAGCCTCTGTTGAAGTGACCGTCGCTGTCCGAGGCGTCACCATCGACGGCCTTGAAGTCGAGGAAGGTCAGCACATAGGATTGTTGGAGGGTGAACTTGTTTCCTCCGAAGACAGTTCCGAAAAAGCCTTAATGGCCGCCCTGGAACTAACAGACCTCAGCAGCGATGCTATCGTCAGCCTTTACTACGGCGCCGGTAGCTCGGCCGCCGATGCTCAACAGGTGGCCGATGGACTTGAAGCCGAATTTCCCGGGATCCAGGTGGATCTGATCGACGGCAAGCAACACCATCACCAATACCTGGCGTCGGTTGAGTGACCGGCTAATCGAAAAATCCAGCATTAATTCACCAGAGGAATATGACCGTACGCATAGTTACCGATAGCTCTGCAGACCTGCCCGCTGACCTGGTCCAACAGCACGGCATCACGGTGCTGCCATGTTACGTGGTAGTGGACGACCAGACGTTCAAAGACGGCGTGGAGATCAATGCCGACGACTTTTATCGCCACCTCCAAGCTGAGGGCCGCACGCCCACCACGGCCCAGCCGACGGTGGCCGATTTCCAGGAGGTCTACCGGGAATTGACGGGCCAAGGCGACCAGGTGGTATCGATTCACGTCTCGGGGAAGTTGAGCGGCACATTGAATTCAGCCGAACAAGCCAAAGCCTCGATCGATGAAGCGGAGATCGAAATAATCGATTCCCAACTCGCTTCCATACCTCTGGGGCTGGCGGTTTTAGACGCCGCGATTAACGCGGCCGAAGGCGGCAACTATCACGACATCGCCGACAAGGTCCGGCAGGGGTTGGGCACTCATCACGGATTGTTCGCCCTGGACACGTTGGTGTATCTGCAGAAGGGCGGGCGTATCGGCAAGGCCCAGGCATTCATGGGATCGATCCTCAGTGTGAAACCCATTCTCAAGCTCCAGAACGGCGAAGCCCACCCGGTAGAACGGCCACGAAACAGCGAGCGCGCCATGCGTCGCTTGGTCGAACTGACCAAGGAACTAGCCCCGGTGCGCCGTTTGGCGGTGATTCACAGTACCAACCCCGAGCGCATGGCGGTACTAAAGGAACAGTTGACCGGTCTGGTGCCTGCCGACCAGATCATCGAAGCACGATTTGGTTCTACTTTGGGCACCTACATCGGCCCAGAAGCCTTGGGCGTGGCGGTCACTCAATAGGCCCGTTAGACTTGATTCGGGCCTTCTTATGTCATTTAACGATTGACGTTCCGCCGACGGGCTAGAATGATTAAAGTGACCAATGTTCCGCCTCGAACTAGGGCAATACAGCGTGTTAGGGTAACCGCCTGATGGCCACGCAAGAAAC
>VFHG01000004.1 GCA_009392075.1 SAR202 cluster bacterium | reverse complement strand
CAAACCCCAGGTCATCGCAGAGGGCCTCGTACTTCTGACGATCCACGCCTTGCCATTCCAGCGCGGCAAGGGACACGTCCATCGGGACGTTGGTGCGCAAGGTTGTCAGGTCTTTGTACAGGGCCGCTTCGCTCGTGTGGGCGTTCAAGCTGTCAGATGCGGCAGCGGCCCCACGGACTTTCACAGCCCATTCAGAAGCATCACCCGGTATGTTTTCTATATGCCCATAGTGGGCAAGTATCTGGGACGACGTCTTTGCCCCCCATTTGGGGATGCCGGGGATGCCGTCGGCGGCGTCACCGGTCAGCGCCAACAGGTCGGCTATCGAACCGGGCGGCACCCCGAATTTTTCAACCACACCAACTTCATCCATCACCGTTTCGCGGCGGCGGTCGTAACAGACAACTGAGTCACCCTGCACCATCTGGGCCAAGTCTTTGTCAGGGGAGCAGATAACTACCTGATCGACCTCGGCGAGTTGGGCGCAGTGGCTAGCCGCGGTTGCTATGGCATCGTCAGCCTCAAATTCAATCATGGGCCAGACTAGGATTCCCAGCGCCCCAACCGCCCTTTCGGCCAATTCGAACTGGACTTGCAGGTCTCCGGGCGTGCCTTCGCCGGTCTTATAGCCGTCAAACATGTCGTTTCGAAAAGATTCCACAACATGATCGAAGGCGCAGCCGATGTGGGTAATCTGGTCCTCTCTTAGAAGATAGAGAAGGCTCTGCACAATGCCGCGCACGGCGCCCACAGGACGCCCGTCGGGAGCCTGTATCGGCGGGAGGGCGAAATAAGACCGGAATAACTCATAGGTGCCGTCCACCAGATAGACCTTCATATCGCCCCTTAACCCACCGGTGATTCACTCGGTAAAGTGGGTTACTCGGTGAAATAGATGTAACGGTACTTGGGGATGATTAACGGGAACAGGAAATAATCGTTGACGTTCGGTTTGATCAGAACGGAACCGCCGTTCGAATGCCAGAGCGGCACCCAGGGAGCATCCTCAACGATTATCTCCTCTGCTTGATGATATATGTTGAACCGGAGCGTTTCGTCCTGCTCCACCCGGGCCTTTTCCAAGAGGCTATCAAGCTCGAAGTTGGTGTATTGAGACTGGTTGTTATTGCTCTTGCTGTGGAACAAGACATCCAAGAAATTCTCCGGGTCCGGGTAATCCGCGATCCAGCCAAGACCGCCGAACATCTGGAACCTATTTTGATGCAGATCTTGAAGGAAAATGGCCCATTCTGTTTGGAGAAGCTCGATTCTCACGCCCAAGTTAACCTCCCACATCGCCAACATGGCCTCGATGGAGGGGTTGATGGCGGCGCCGAAGCTGCCTGGCAGTGTGAGTGTAATCCTTGGCAACTCGTCCAACCCACCGTATTTGGATTCCTGAATCAATTGGCGCGCCTTGTCCGGATTGTAATCGTATCCCTGCAAGTCTGGGTTGTAGCCGGGGAACCCGGGTGGCAGGATGCCCGTCGCCGGAATCACCAGGTCTTCAAGGAGCGTGCTGGCCAAGGACTTGCGGTCAATGGCGTAATTGAATGCCTGTCTAACTTTGACATCGTCGAAGGGTGCCTCAGTAGTGTTGAAACCGAAATAGTCGACGTCAAACGCGGGTGTGGCTGCCACTATCTCGCCGCTAAGGGGATTGGACGGGTCTGTAATTCCTTCCAACAACGACAGTGGGATACCGGTGATGTGCAACTCATCGTTCTCGTACATCAGCATGCTGTTGCCGCCGCTAATCAGGAATTCCACCGCATCCAACTTGGGAGCGCCTAGATGGTAGTCTTCAAACGCGGACAGGCGTAGAAACTCACCCGGTTGATATTCATCCAGTCTGAATGGACCGGTGCCGTTGGGTTCAAATATCCAGTCTCTGCCGGACTCAACGTTCTGCCGGTCGAGCACGAAACTCACAGGGTAGGTGAGTTTGGACAAGAAATACGGTTTGGAGGCATCGGTCGTGATGGTCAATGTGCTGTCATTGATCACGCGGACTCCGGAAATCTCGGTGGCAGCCCCGATGAGCCTCTCCTGCACGCCGATGATGTCGCCAAGGAACACGCTTGCGTTGAACGCCTCGGTCAGAGGATCAGTAGCCCGGTCCAACGACCACTTAACATCCTCGGCCGTCACTGATCTACCGTCATGGAATTTGGCGTCCGGATGGATGCGGAAAGTGGTGGTGATGCCGTCGGCGCTAACGTCCCAACTCTCAGCCAGGTCGCCTACGATGGCCAGGTTTTTGTCGATGGTCATAAGTCCACCGTAAATCTCCACCGTGTATACAGCTGAGTCCATATCGGTGGTCAGATGGGGGTCGAGCGTGGGCGGGTCAGCGCCGAGCCGGAGGAACGTTCCTCCATCGACGATCTTGGCGGTAGTAGCTCCGGATGAGGGTGCACGGGAAGTCTGGGGGGCCGGAGTGGGCGTTGATGATCCTAATGCTCCGGACGGCATTTGAATCGCGTTGCTCCCACTGTTTGAATCGCCCGTTAAACCGTTAGCCGAGTTAGTGGCCGAATC
>VFHG01000003.1 GCA_009392075.1 SAR202 cluster bacterium | reverse complement strand
TGCATCCACGGCTGTGGGGCCAACGATGGCGATGGTAGGTCCGGGGTTTATAAGCCGCTGCAACGGTAGCCTTGTCTGTACCTAGGACTTGGCGGCGGTGACGGCGGCGGCAACCTGGAGGAACGAGTCCGCCTGGAGGGCCGCTCCGCCTACCAACCCACCGTGGATGCAGGCTTGGGCCGCATATTCGCCGGCGTTACCGGCGTTCATGCTCCCGCCGTAAAGCAGAGAAATGCCATCAGCAGCGGAACCATGAAGGCTGCGCAGGGTTTCCAGAATCGCTCCGCCCATGATCTCGACAGCGGTCTCCGGCGTGGCCGACTGGCCGGTGCCGATGGCCCAGATGGGTTCGTACGCGACCACCAGGCCAGTGGTATTACCGTTCCCTTCAAGTCCAGCGCGTATCTGGCCGCTGATGACGTCCGAGGCTTTCCCAGCCTCTCGCTCCTGAAGGGTCTCACCCACGCATAGGATGGGCTTCAGACCAGCCGCTTGGGCCGCTTTGACCTTGCTGTTGACAGATTCGTCGGTCTCGGCAAACATCTGACGTCGCTCGGAGTGGCCAAGTATCACGTAATCGCAGAGCCCCTGTAGCATACTTGGCGACACCTCGCCGGTATATGCCCCCGACTCCTGAAAATGCATGTTCTGGGCGCCGACTTTCACCGCCGAACCTTTAACGGCTTCACTGACTGCCGTCAGAGAGACAAATGGCGGGCAGAGAACCAGTTCCACGCCTGAAACTGCCGCAGCGCCGTCACGCACACCTGCGGCCAAGGCAGCAGCCTCAGCAACCGTGGTATTCATCTTCCAGTTTCCGGCGACGATCAAGTCCGGCATGGGTAAATCTCCAACTAGGGGTCGGTATTCAGCGTGGGTTTAAGGACCGAACTTGGTCATCTTCCCGGCGTGGGAGAGGCCCAGCACCATCACGCTGGTGGCCGGTACGCTGCCAATGGCCCCCAGGGCGCAGGCCTTCTCATCGAAGGTAGGTATTCCCTGTCCCAAGGTCAGCTTGGAGTGGAGCATGAAGGGTACCGGATGCCAACTATGGGCTGCCATCACGGCTGGCGTGGCGTGGTCTCCGGCCACCATCAGCACATCAGGCTCCAGCTCAAGTATCTGGGGTATGAACGGGTCCAATTCCTCCAGGCATCTGACCTTTGCGTCGAAGTCGCCGTCCTCACCGGCGGCGTCGGCCGGCTTATAGTGGATGAAGAAGAAATCGTGCTTGTCCCAGTTGGCTCGCAGGGTATCCACTTCGTCGGCGAAGGTCTTACCAGTGGGTATGACGCTCATGCCGGCCACTGTGGCCAGGCCGCGGTACATGGGGTAGGCGGCGATGGCGGCCGGGTCCAGCCGGTAGACCTCGCCCATTGGAGGGAGCGAGGGCATCTGGGCGAAGCCCCGCAGCAGCAGCATGTTGGCCCGGTCTTCCTCGGACATCAGGTGCGCCGCTTGCTTCACGAATTCGTTGACGATGTCCGCCGTTTTCTGGGCTTCGGGTTTCAGCGCCATGACTTCCAGGGCTTTTGCGCCCGTTACTTGTGGGTCGGTCTCAGTCACGAGTTCCGACAAACCCTCGCCCCGCAGCCGAAGAACAAACCGGTAGTCCTGAACGGAGAAGACGTCCACCTGCACACCAGGTATCTCGATACGGTCCAGCCGGTCGCAGATGGGCGCGCTGAGTTCGGTGGGAATCCGGCCGGCGCGGCGGTCGGTCAGCAGACCTTCGCCGTCAACAGTGCAGAAATTGCCCCTGGCAGCAACATCTCCCGGCGCCAGCTCTACTTCGATCCCCAGCGCTTCTAAAGCGCCGCGGCCAATCTGGTGTTTCAGAGGGTCGTAGCCGAAGAGGGCCAGGTGGCCGGGGCCGCTGCCAGGAGCCACACCTGGCAACACCGGGGTGGTCAATCCGCAGGCGCTTTTCTGGGCTAGGGCGTCCAAATTAGGCGTATGGGCGGTCTCAAGTTCGGATTTGCCGGTTTCCGGATGGGCCAGCCCACCCAGGCCGTCGGCAACCAACAACACCATCTTGGACGGTGTTTTGGTGTAACAATCTCTAAGTTCTTCTACATCGATCAACGTCTATCCCCTCGCAATTGAGACACCATATGCAACGGCTGATCCTTCAGCCTACAGCTTATCATCCCTAGCTCCGTGACCCTACTCGATCATGCGTCTGGCAGGGCTGCAATGCCAGGTAGTTCCTTACCTTCCAAGAACTCCAATGACGCCCCGCCTCCGGTGGAAACGTGGGTCATCTTGTCCATCAGGCCCAGTTCTTCCACCGCCTCAGCGGTCGAGCCGCCGCCGACCACCGTCGTGACGCCGCTTAGCCCGGCTATGGCCTCGGCCACCGTGCGGGTCCCGTGGCTGAACTTGGGCATCTCAAAGACGCCCATTGGGCCGTTCCAAATGATGGTCTTGCACTTGCTCAGAGCCTGGGCGAAATCCTGGGCCGAATTGGGCGCGATGTCCATGATGTACCAGCCGTCAGGCACATCTCCAACGTGCATGACGTCG
>VFHG01000002.1 GCA_009392075.1 SAR202 cluster bacterium | reverse complement strand
CCAGCCCCACTGGCGCAAGGTCGTCGTGGACTGTTTGTCCGAGATTGACGCCGTAGGGAGGGCCAGTGGCGTCGGCCTGCCACCCGACATTGTAGCGAACACAGTGAGTTCCATAGAAGAACACCTGGCGGATCTGAAGGCTTCCATGCATACCGACCTGGTCGCCGGTCGCCCGCTGGAGCTTGAAGCTTTGAACGGCGCCGTGGTACGGGCCGGACGGGAAGCGGGTGTCGCCACGCCTGTGAACGATGTGATCTACGCCATGTTGAAGGCGTATCAAGAAGGGAGTTGATCTGGTAGATGGCAGAGACACCGGACAGCCACGATCTAGACAAACTGACCAGATGGCATATAGGGTTGGAATCCGCCTCAGGCGCCGGATTTCCGGTCTGCGGGTTGTTCTTGGCTTCGGGCGACGATAACCGGGCCCACGACATCTTCCGCATCTATAGGACTGCATTCGAGGAGTTGGGCGCCGGATTTCATGACCTGGTTATATTCGGTCAACATGGCATGTCCAGCACCTGTGCCGCGCTGATGCCAGGCTTGGGCCTATCAAACCTCCGGACTCCATCTTTGGTCCTGATCAGTGGCGGTGAGAGCCTCGTCTTACATACAACCAGCTTGCCAGCCGGGAAATTGCTAGTAGGCCAATCAGAGGAAGATAGCAACGAGACACCATGGCGTTCAGCTTTGGAGATGATTAGGCAGGCAGTTAAGAAGAGCTGGTATCTTTCGTTGGATGATGTGGAGGGCTTGGAACGGATCGAGTTCTCTGGTGGAACTTTAGGTGGAGCCGTGGGGCGAGTGAAAAAACAGGTGGAATCAGCCTAGACGACGGGCCTAGACCGCGGCGGCCAAGACCGCCCAAGACCCCCAGGCCACCAGCAACCCTCCGGTTATCTTCGAGATTTTTGTCCTGGCGGGAATCACTTTTTCGGCCAGGACAAAAGTGGCTAAAGCGGCGATCCAAACCAGGTTCATCACTCCTAGCACGAACAGCAACGCCATCAGTATCCAACAGCACCCTAGGCAGTACCGGCCGTGCTGCAGACCCATCTTGAACGCTCCCCCGGTCCCGTCTTTCCAGTCTGACATCAGGAAACTCAGCGGGCTGCGGCAGTGGGTCAGGCAGATGTATTTCAACTGGCTCCACTGGAAGATGCCGGCGGTCAGTAACAGCGCTCCACCCAGGTAACCACTGGAGCTACCGCCCATCATCGAGGTCAGCAGGGATGCCTGGTGCAGGCCCCAGTTACCCAAGGTGGCCACTAGAGCGAACCCAGCCCAGACAACCAGATAACCCGATAGAAACACGCCGGTGGAAACGAATGGGCCGGACTGCTCTCGCCGCCTGCGGTTGACGGTGGCAAAGAGCAGAATCATGGGCGCGGCGCTGGGGACCATCATGGCCACCATCATCACGACCCACATCACGAACATTAACGAGAAGTCGACCCCGCTCCACGACCTGACATTGCCTCCAGCCATGCCCATGGACATCCCGACGTCGGCATTGCTCTGGGCCAGGTAGACGGTGTATCCCCAGGCGATGGCCGCCACGGTCACTACACCGGCGATGACGATCATCCGGTCACGTTTGACGAGCGATTCGATGGGAGTGAAAGTTTGCATAAATGGTTGAAACAAGAAGGGGGCTGCGAAGATTCACAACCCCCAAACCGTTGGCATAGTTGGTTAGAGTAAGGATCGGAGGTTTACTGATTGCTCCAATCGACAGGTGCGAAGATGGCGTTTTGGCCAGTGTGATCGAACTTGAAATTTCCGGTATCAACTTTCATCACAGACGTACAGGCATTGTCGCCATCATCCCAGATCAGTCCGCCACCGGGGAATACGATATGGACTTCATTTTCTTCACCCGTAACCGGATTAATCAGCGGGGTGAATTTGGCCTCGCAGATTCCGTCGATGCTGAAGCCGCTATTGCGGCCGTTTACATCCATATTGATGGAGACCATGTTGGGGCCGTCCAAAGAACTGAGAGTTGTGGCCAATATTTCCCAAGGCATTCCTCCAGCTTGGCCGGTGAGTATGGTCGCTATGCCGCCAACTTGGGCCTCGCTAGCCGATTCATCGATGTAGATTGCGGCAGCGCCGTCGCCTTCATGTATCGCTTTCGGCCATTTGACGGCTAGGACGACCTTCATGCCCGACAGGTCGACGTCGCCAATATTTCCTTCGTCAATCTTGATTCCAACTAGGGCCTCGCATGACCCGTGATCTGGAAACCCGCCAAAGTTGCAGTTGCAGCCAGAATCGCAGTTGCATGTTTCCAAGAAAACACCTTTGACGCGATACGGCGTCTTTGTCTGTGCCATTTACTGGTCCTCCTTAGTTGTCCGAAGTTGTCCGAATTTTGATGCCTGAGAACTGATTTGACCCGGTGCCGAAGCTTTTCAACCGCCCAGCACTTGATGTTTATGAGGAACAGGGGTCAGCCATGCCGTATCGGAGGCGTGCTAAGCGACGCCCTTCTATAGTCGAG
>VFHG01000001.1 GCA_009392075.1 SAR202 cluster bacterium | reverse complement strand
GGCCAAAGTCTTTGTCTTTGCCGGCGGCCGCGAAACGGTTGAACCGCCGTATCGTCTTGGCCAAGCCGTTACTGTCTATGCCCAATTCCTTGGCAAGTCCTTTGATGGTTTTATTGCGGACCAACCAATCGGGAACGTCTTGGCCGGGCTGGATGCTGCCCAATCCATAGTTGTCTAGATAAGTCTGGTCGAAGACCAAGAAGCACGGCACGTTCACGTACCGGTGCCGGCGAACGTCGAAATTACGCAGCATCGATCCGACTTGCTGCCCTATTGACTCGTCGGAGAACCGGTCACCGTCCAGGTTTACCAAGATACAGCGGGGAAAACCCGACTCGTTGTTCGTCACACCCCGGTAGAGCGGCGTTCCGTAGTGTTCCTCGCCTGGAATGACGTACAGCAGGTCCTGCTGGAACTGGGGTTTGATGCTGATTGCGGCCCCGATCTCCCCAGCCAAGACCACCGCATCGCCATCCACGCTGGGCGGCAGCAGCGACTCGGTGGCTTGAAACTCGCTGGACCGCCAGGTAAGAGCCTCGTTCCTGACGTTGCTCCCGGTGGCTAGGACGACACCTTTGCGGGCCATGATTCGAACCTCGTTGCTTCCCTGCCTGACGACAACTCCCGTCACATGCCCCTCTTCCGTGATCAGAGAAACAACCTGAGTATCCAGGTGGAAAGGGATGTTACGGCGCAGGACCGCAGTCATCAGGTGTCCGATGAGGCCGGCGCCAAAGGTTCGAATATCCTGGTCCATGCGCTCCCTGATCAACTGCCGGTCCCAATTCTGGGGCTTTGCCCGCCCGCCCCAACTGGCGACTTCCTCGAAGGTCGCCCGGTGGGTCACCGCCGGCGCCGCCCGCAGATTTTCGCGCCATTCGCCGAGAGATTTAGCCTCGAATGGCCTCACTTGAAGATTGCGGCCCTCGCCCAATGAGCCCGGAGACATGTGTTGGAAGTAATCGGGAAATCCGGGGACCACGTAGAAGGGTATTCCCGCCTCGTCACAGAAGAACCTAAGCGCTTCAGGAGACCATTCGATGTAGGCCTTGAGGTTGGCTTCAATCTCATGGCCGGCGGCCAGGTGGCGCAGGTATTCGTACGCTTCCTCTTTGGAGTCTTGGATCCCTAAGGCCCTTTCCAAGTGGTTATCGCCCACCCAAACTATCCCGTAGGAGTACGTGGTACCGCCCCCGAATTTGTCGGATTTTTCCAGGATGACCGTATCCAGGCCTTGAGCATGGGCCGCGATGGCGGTGCAGCTTGCCCCAATTCCGGACCCAACGGCAACGATATCTACTTCCATGTCTGATCGGAGATTTCTGGTGGTCATCACATCACCCCTTAAACGCTAGAGCGGCTGCGGCTACCGGAAATCTGCCTATCATACAGCAGCGCCAAAATGCCCCACCGGAGTTCATCAGAGCGTACAATGGCCTCGGGTTTTAAATGCCCTCCCATAAAAAATCGAGTGAAAGTCGCGATATCGAGAAAAATACAATGACCACCTCCAACGGCAAAGCTGAGACGGTTATCAAGAACGCCAACATTATGACCATGGATACCAGCCTACCCAAGGCCCAGGCGGTGGCCATGACCCACGGCAGGTTTGCCGGGGTCGGCAGTAACGAGGACGTGGAAGGCCTGATCGGGCCGGACACCAAGGTGTTGGACATGGGCGGGCAGACCGTGCTGCCAGGTTTCATCGACGCGCACATCCACGTTTTGAGCAGCGGCGTGCGCCATGTGATGTCCGCCGACTGTGACGTACCAACTCTCAAGCAGGTCCAGGCGGGTCTGAAAGAACGGGCCGACAAAACACCGGCGGGAGAGTGGGTGCAGGGGTTCAAGTTCGACGACACCAAGACCGACCGGACCGCTTCCAACGAAGGCCGCCACCTTTACAAAGAAGATCTGGATGCGGTGACCACCGACCATCCCATGATGATTGCGCACCGGGCCGGCCACGTTTTCTACATGAATACCGCCGGCCTAGAAGCAGCAGGGTTCAATGACGAGACTCCCGACCCGCCGGGCGGAAGGCTGGGCCGGGACCCGGACACGGGCCGGTTGAATGGCATGGTCTACGAGCGGGCCATTGACCATGTCCGCTTCGGCATGATACCCGTGGACACCGCCGAGGTGCGCCGGGAGGGTCTGCGGATCATCTGTAGTATGCTGAACCGTGTTGGACTGACCAGCGTCCACGACGCCAGGGTGACGGTCGAAGAATTTCAGACCTATCAGGACGGGAAGGCTGATGGAGAGTTGAGCCTCCGGGTCTACGCTTTGATGTGGTATCCCCAGTTTCCTGCCCTTCGGGACGCCGGGATAAAATCGGGATTGGGCGACGACATGCTCCGCATCGGCGGGATCAAGATGGTGGCCGACGGCGCCATCGCCACCCGCACCGCCTACCTGTCCGAGCCGTATGAGGGCTCCACCTGCGACCACGGTATCTTGGCCATGGAGCAAGATGAGATTGAGCAACAGGTGATGGA